>JAIBFA010000056.1 GCA_019459325.1 Thiobacillus sp. | reverse complement strand
ACGTCGCGGAACTGGCAGGCGAAGGTGTTGGTGCCTTCCATGCCGATGAAGTGCGCGTTCTGCGCCAGCGTGAGGCCGGGCGTGCTGCCGTGCATGAGACCGATCATCAGCCCCGGCGTGTCGGGCAGCGTGGCGCCCATGTGGAACCAGTGATCGAGACCGATGTTCGATACCCACGGCAGCACGCCGTTGATGATGTAACCGCCGTCAACGCGCTTCGCCTTCAGCCGCGCCTCCTCGATGCCGACGCAGGACTTCATGCTGTTCGACTGCGCAGTGCCGCCGAGCACCTCGCCGCGCGCCATTTTCGGCAGCATCTCGGCGGCGAGTTCGCGGTTGGAACTGTTGATCACATACCACTGCAGTGCGTATTCCGCCCACAGCAGGAAGCCGGTCGACACGCACTCCTTCGATGCCTCCTCGATCACCCGGATGGCGTGGCCGAGGCCGCGCGCGGTGCCGCCGTGCTCGACCGGCGTCAGGCTGCCCAGCCCGCCGAGCGCGCCGAGCTGCTTGAGGAAGTCGCCGGGGTAGACGCCCATGAGGTCGATGTCGACCACCTTGGGCGCCAGCTCCCTGGCGATCAGTTCGGCGAGTCCCGGCAACACCTCGGCAGGCGGTTCCGGGAAGGCGGGGGCAAGGGCGGGGGCAGGCATGGTGTACTCCAGTTCGACGGATGAATCAGGCGAGTTCGACGCTGACGTTGACCGGATTGCGCAGCGTGTTGGCGACCGGCGACCAGGCGTTGGAATGCGCGACCAGATCCTTCAGCTCGGCCTCGCTGGCGTCGCCTTCCAGGTGCACTTTGACGCGCACGTCGGTGAAGCCGAGTTTCTTCAGCGGGTCGAGATCGCCCACGCCCCACACGGCGGTCACGTTGATGTCGCCTTCGAGTTCGAGTTCGAGTTTGCTCAGGGTGATGCCGCGCGCCACCGCGTTGGCGTGCAGGCCGACCGACAGGCAGGAGCCGAGCGTGGCGAGCACCGCTTCCGAGGGATTCGGCGCGGTGTCGTCGCCCAGCAGGTGCGGCGGCTCGTCGATCACGTGCGCTTCCAGCTTGCGCACGTAGGTGAGATTGCGGAACTTGCTCTCGCACACGGTCTTGGCTTTCAGCGTGACGACCGATTGCGGATTCGCACGGCCCTTGGTGGCGAGGGCGGCGAGGCCTTCGGCATCGATGGGCTCGAGGGCGGTTTGGGTTTTCAGGGCGACGACTTCGGACATGGCATGACTCCTTGGGTTGGGTGGATCGGGAACCGACACCCCTCGTATTGCGATTCCCGTGCCAACTCGGTCAAACAATGTCAAGCCATTGATCTTGTTGAAAATGTTGTTCTATCTGTCGCTGTCGCCTGGTTTTCACGCTAACAAATTGTCAACCTTTGTCAGGCCATTTCCAGGCGCTTCATGCGGTAGTTCAGCTGGCGCAAGGTCAGTCCCAGCAGTTGCGCTGCGCGCGACTTGTTGCCGTGGGTTTGCGCCAGCGCCTGCTCGATCTGCGTTTGGTCGTGAGATTGCGCCGGCAGATAGGGCCGCACGGTTCCCGCTGCTGGCGCGGCAGTGAGCGGTTGCGCATTCGGCGCGCCGACCGCTTCGCCGCGGATGACGTGTTCGACCTCATGTGCCGATACCGTCGCGCCCTCGGCCAGCAGCACCAGGCGCTCCAGCACATTGCGCAGCTGGCGGATGTTGCCCGGCCACGGGTAGTCGGCCAGCCGCTCCATCGCTTCCGGCGTAAGGCCGACGTTGCGCTGGTAGCTCTGGCTGATCAGATTGAGCTGATGGCGCACCAGCGGGCGGATGTCCTCGCGCCGCTCGCGCAGCGCCGGCAGGCGGATCGGGATGATGTTGAGTCGGTAATAGAGATCGAGGCGGAAGCGGCCGGCGGCGACCTGCTGCTGCAGATCGAGGTTGGTGGCGGCGACGATGCGCACGTCGATCGGCGTTTCGCGCCGGCTACCGACGCGCTGCAGCGATTTCTCCTGCAGCACCCTGAGCAGCTTCACCTGCATCGCCAGCGGCAAGTCGCCGATCTCGTCTAGGAACAGCGTGCCGCCGCTGGCCTGCTCGAAATAGCCGGCACGCGCGGTGGAGGCGCCGGTGAACGCACCTTTTTCGTAGCCGAACAATTCCGACTCGAACAGGTTCTCCGGAATCGCGCCGCAGTTCACCTTGACGAAAGGCTGGTCGCGCCGCGGGCTCGACAGATGCAGCGCGCGCGCGAACAGTTCCTTGCCGGTGCCCGACTCGCCCAGCAGCAGCACCGTCGCCTCGGTCGAGGCGACCTGCTCGACCTGGCGCAGCGCGTGCCGCAGCGCGGGCGATTCGCCGACGATGCCGAGCGTGGCCTGCTGCGGCGAGCCGCGTTCGAGCGCCCATTTCAGTTCGCGGTTTTCGTGTTCCAGCCGCGCGGTCTGTTCCGCCACGCGATCGTTGAGCTTCAGGATCTGCGTGACCAGCGTAGCGATGATTTCGAGGATGCGCAGGTCGTCGGCGAGCGCCCGCGTGCGGCCGCGGATGCGGTGCACGCCAAGCAGGCCCAGCACCTCGCCTTCGCTCATCAGCGGCAGCGCGATGAAGCTCACCGTCTCGTTCGGCAGGCGGTCGCGCTCGACCGCGCGCGCGAGGTAGTGCGGGTCGTCGTCGATGTCCTGCACGATTGCCGTCTCGCCGCTTTGCAGGACGCGCCCCGATACGCCGTCGCCCGGACGATAGACGCCACGTTCGATTTCTTCCTGGGTCAGGCCGTAGGCATAACGGATCGCAAAGTCGCTGCCGCCGGGCTGGCGCAGCACCACGCGTCCGCGGTTGAGCCCGAGAAATTCCGAGATCAGATGCAGCATCTCGCGGATCACCGGCCCGGGCTCCAGGCTTTTTCCCATCAGGCGCGCCGATTCGCGGATCACCAGCAGTTCCTCATTTTGCAAACGTTCGGCGGGTAATGCGGCAGCTGCCATGGCGGAGTCCTCGAAACAAAGTGTCAACACTGTGTAATCAAGAAGCGGGCCAGGCGAGCGACGGATTTCTGCGCTTTTTGAAAAAGCATTTACGCAACAGCGGCTTAAAGTTTTTTTCGGGGTTGGCACGCTTCCTGATTACGACACAAGTGGAAACACGACACAACGTATCGAATCCAGCCGGATCGCCTTGATGCACGCGGTCCGGCTACGGATGGCCCCGCCGGACTGGACAGCATGATCCGCACCAAACCGGAGCGCGGGGCGAACAAAAGGGTGCGGCGTGTGCGTGTAACTGCAATGCCATTTTTCAATCCGATAGGAGCATTTCATGTCCGGTTTTGACAACCCGTTTGACCCCGACACCCAACTGCATCGCGCAGGCTGTAGCTGCGGTCGCCACCACAGCCAGGCCGACCACGAGGCCGACATGAAGAACGAGGATGCGCGTGTGTCGCGCGTGGTCGAATCGGCGGTGATGCGCGGGCTCTTCCCCGACGACCAGATGCGCCGCAACTTCCTGCGCGCAGTCGGCGCCGGCACGGCAATGGCGGCGATCTCGACGCTGTT
Source organism: Thiobacillus sp. (assembly GCA_019459325.1). Lineage (GTDB taxonomy): Bacteria > Pseudomonadota > Gammaproteobacteria > Burkholderiales > Thiobacillaceae > Thiobacillus. Next base: position 24,347 of record JAIBFA010000056.1, on the reverse strand, counting down.
CCCGATGGGCGCGGCGAAGGCGCTGGCGGCGGAAAAGGGCAAGCTGGAAAAGACCGACCTCAAGATCGGTTTCATCCCCATCACCTGCGCCACCCCCATCATCATGGCGGGGCCGATGGGTTTCTATGCGCGCGAAGGGCTCAACGTCACCCTGCAGAAAACCGCCGGTTGGGCGGTGATCCGCGACAAGGTGCAGAACAAGGAATACGACGCCTCGCATATGCTCTCGCCGATGCCGCTGGCGATGTCGCTGGGCTTGGGCTCGGCCAAGCAGGCGGTCGACGTGGCGTCGATCCAGAACATCAACGGCCAGGCCATCACCCTGCACTTGAAGCACAAGGACAAGATGAATCCCAAGGACTGGAAAGGGATGAAGTTCGGCCTGCCGTTCGACTACTCGATCCACAACCTGCTCTTGCGCTACTACCTCGCCGAGGCCGGCCTTGATCCGGACAAGGACGTCGAGCTGCGCATGATGCCGCCGCCCGACATGGTGGCCAACCTGCGCGCCGGCAACATCGACGGCTTCCTTGGCCCCGAGCCGTTCAACCAGCGCGCGGTGTATGAGGAAGTCGGCTTCATCCACACGCTGTCGCGCGACCTGTGGGACGGCCACCCGTGCTGCGCCTTCGGCGTGCAGGAAGGTTTCTACAAGCAGTATCCCAACACCTACGCCGCGCTGTTCCGCGCGATTGCCAGCGCCACCGACTACGCGCACAAGCCGGAGAACCGCAAGGCCATCATCGAGGCGATCGCCCCGGCCAACTACCTCAACCAGCCGATCCCGGTGCTGGAGCAGGTGATGACCGGTCGCTTCGCCGATGGCCTCGGCAAGGTGCGAAACGTGCCCGACCGCGTCGACTTCGACCCCTTCCCCTGGCAGTCGATGGCGGTGTGGATCCTCACGCAGCTGAAGCGCTGGAACTACATCAAGGGCGACATCAACTACCAGATGGTGGCCGAGGAAGTGTTCCGCGCCACCGACGCCCGCGCCCGCATGACCGAGCTCGGCATGAAGCCGCCGAAGGCGAACTACATGAAGCACACCATCATGGGCAAGGTGTTCGATCCCGCGAAGCCTGCCGAATACCTCAACTCCTTCGCCATCAAGCGCACATGAAGATGAAACTCTCGCTCAGCCAGAAAGCCGGCCTGCTGTCGCTCGGCCTGTTCGCGGTGATCCTGCTGGTGTGGCAGCTGGCGACACTGCCGGAAGCCAGGGTCGTCGCGGCCGACGTAGATCCCGAATACGCCGCGCTGATGGGCGGCGGCGCGGCCAGTTCGGCGTCGAGCTTCCCCACCCCGGCCGCGATGGCGCAGACGCTGTGGGACAAGCTGTCCGACCCGTTCTACGACAACGGCCCCAACGACAAGGGCATCGGCATCCAGCTCGCGTATTCGCTGGCGCGCGTGCTGGGCGGCTTCTTCCTTGCCGCGGTGGTGGCGATCCCGCTCGGCTTCGCCATCGGCAACTCGCGCGTGTTCTACCAGGCGATCAACCCCTACGTGCAGTTGCTGAAGCCGATTTCGCCGCTGGCATGGATGCCACTCGCCTTGTACACGATCAAGGACGCGTCGGCCTCGGCCATCTTCGTCATCTTCATCTGCTCGCTGTGGCCGATGCTGATCAACACCGCGCACGGCGTCGCCAACGTGCGCCGCGACTGGCTCGACGTCTCACGCACGCTGGAAGTCAATCCGCTGCGAAAAGCCTTTCGGGTGATCCTTCCAGCTGCCGCGCCGACGATATTGACCGGCATGCGCATCTCCATGGGCATCGCCTGGCTGGTCATCGTCGCCGCCGAAATGCTGGTCGGCGGCACCGGCATCGGCTACTTCGTGTGGAACGAGTGGAACAACCTGTCGCTCACCAACGTGCTGTTCGCCATCCTGATGATTGGCGTCGTCGGCATGGCGCTCGACAGCGTCTTCGGCTTGCTGGGCAAGCGCGTCGCTTACCAGGAATGAAACCCATGACCACACCCGTCACCCATCCCTTCCTGCAGGTCGAAGACCTGGCGCGCATCTACCCCAGCCCCACCGGGGGCGATGCGGTCGCCGTGTTCGACCACGTCAACTTCCGCATCCACAAGGGCGAGTTCATCTGCGTCACCGGCCACTCCGGCTGCGGTAAGTCGACCATCCTCAACATCCTGGCCGGCCTCGACACCGCCAGCGCCGGCAACGTCTTCATGGACGGCCGCGAAGTCTCCGGCCCCAGCCTCGACCGTGGCGTCATCTTCCAGAGCCACGCGCTGATGCCCTGGCTTTCCGTGCTGGAGAACGTGGCCTTCGCGGTCAAGTCGCGCTGGCCGTCGTGGAGCAAGCAGAAAATCCGCGACCACGCCATGCGCTACATCGAGCTGGTCGGCCTCAAGGGCGCCGAGCACAAGAAGCCGTCGCAGCTCTCCGGCGGCATGAAGCAACGCGTCGGCATCGCCCGTGCCTTTTCCATCGAGCCGAAAATGCTGCTGATGGACGAGCCCTTCGGCGCGCTGGACGCCTTGACCCGGGGTGTGATCCAGGACGAGCTGCTGAAGATCTGCGCCGAGACGCAGCAGACCGTGTTCATGATCACCCACGACGTCGACGAAGCGATCCTGCTCTCCGACAAGATCATGTTGATGTCGAACGGCCCGCACGCGCGCATCGCCGAGATCGTCAACAACACCCTGCCGCGTCCGCGCGAGCGCAGCGCCATCCACAAGCAGCCGCACTACTACCCGATCCGCAACCACCTGGTCGATTTCCTGGTGAGCCGCTCGAAGCAGTTCGGCGCCCTGCGCGACGCGCCCGACGCCCCCAGCTCGCCCACCGTGTTCGATCCGTCCGATCTGGTCGAGTCCGAACCGGCTGTTGCTCCTGTGCCGCCCGTCGGCAAACCCCACATCCACCTCGTCAACGCTTAAGGACTTTTAATCATGACCCGCACCGAAGTCACCGACCTCATCCTCGCCGCCAAGCACAAGAAAGGCCTCAAGTGGGCCGAGATCGCCAAGAAGGTCGGCCAGAGCAAGGAATGGACAACCGCCGCGCTGTTAGGGCAAATGACGCTCGACAAGAAGCAGGCGACCGCCGTCGGCAAGATGCTCGGCCTGCCGCCCGAGGCGGTCGACCAGCTGCAGATGGTGCCTTACAAGGGCAGCCTGCCGAGTGCAGTGCCCACCGATCCGCTGATCTATCGCTTCTATGAGCTGATCATGGTGTATGGCATCACGATCAAGTCGCTGATCCACGAGGAGTTCGGCGACGGGATCATGAGTGCGATCGATTTTTCGATGGATATTTCGCGGGTGGAGGATCCGAAGGGGGATCGGGTGAAGATTGTTTTGAATGGGAAGTTTTTGCCGTACAAGATGTACTGAGGATGGATGCGCGGCGCAATGCCGTGTGTTTTTTCTGATCGTTGTAGTGGGGGTCTTCGCTGGGCAGCTGACCGTTGGCCGGGGGTAGCCCGGCGGCTAGTCACTTTTCTTGTCTCGCCAAGAAAAGTAACCAAAAGAAGGCGACCCCGACATCCCCGAATTCCCGAAGATCAAGCGCGCCGGGTGGGCGGCAAAGAACTCGCCCCGCTTTTGCTGGGTTGATTTAATTTTTGTGAGCGGGGCTCAAACACCTTTGCCGCTGATCCACCCGACGCGCTTGATCTTCGGCGGGTCTGTAAGGGGAACAAAGTCAAAACCAGGGCGGTGATGACTAATCGGTTTGAGTGCTTGTGTTGCGACGCGGATTCGGCGCAATGCCCTTCGGTCATTGCGCCCTACGCAGGCTTGTTAGATTTTCCTCTTGTGAGGGAAAATGAAAGATTTCCTCGTAGAAGGATTTGTAAGAAATTCCTAGGTCGCTTCTGTTCAGGGCATGCTCTACGACTTCAGGCGAAGGGAACTGTGGACCTAAAAACTGCACCGAGACAACTGAGCATCGCTCTTTTGGCGCCATCGAGTAGTTCTTCGCTAGGTAAGAATGGTTTGACTGATATGAGAAATTGGGAAAAAGGATTTTCAAAGCCCTCTCAATCGGTTCGGATTCATTGCCGGGAATACGCTTTCCATCAATCTTTATAACGAAGTCTTCGATGACCGCAGGGCCAATGCCGTTATTTATCAGTTCAACTGCGTAGAACCCTTTATCCGGATCGCGGTGTCTCCATGTCGTGAGATGAGGTCTGACGGAAAGTCTGTTGTGTTTTCTTATTTGGGCTCCCTGCCAAAAGGAAAATACTAGGGCACACAGTGCAATGACCGTGCTCGATATTCCTGTGATCGCCTGCCAATCTACGTCCACACAATCCACGCTTTTCCCCTGCTCATGTTGGGCGCATTAAGCGGAGGCGAAATGCGCCGAAGGTTTGGAACTCAATAGCATCTGCAAACGCGATGTCATTGCTGCCCTGGTTTTGACTTTCCTCCCCTCACAGACCCGCCGGAAATCGAGCCTGCCGGGCGGATCAGCGGCGAAGGTGTTTGAGCCCCGCTCACAAAAATCAAATCAACCCAGCAAAAGCGGGGCGAGTTCTTCGCCGCCCGTCCGGCCGATTCGATTTTCGGGAATTCGGGACTGTCGGGGTCGCCTTTTCTTGGGTTACTTTCTTTTGGCGAGACAAAAGAAAGTGACTTGCCGCCGGGCAACCCCCGGCCAACGGTCAGCGGTCCAGCGAAAGCGCTAACTACTCGGTCGTTCTCCGCGCCAATCCAAAGCTGGATTGCTTCGCTACGCTCGCAATGACGGCAAGCTCCCCTTACGCATACCCCCCATACCGATGCATTGGCGTCAACACAATATCCTCGTGATAGTGATGATGCAGCGCATCCAGCAGCTTGGCATGAATGCCGCCAAACCCCCCGTTGCTCATCATCAGCACGTGATCGCCGGGACGCGCATCCGCCACCAGCTGGCTCACCAATTTATCGAGGTTGTCGAACACGCGCGCCTTGTCGCCCAGCGGCGCCAGCGCTTCTGCCGCGTCCCAGCCGAGGTTGGCGCCGTAGCAGTAGACCTGGTCGGCGTCAGCGAGGCTGTCAGGCAGCGCGGCTTTCATCACGCCGAGCTTCATGGTGTTGGAACGCGGCTCCAGCACGGCGAGGATGCGCGCCTTGCCGATCTTCGCCCGCAGGCCTTCGACGGTGGTGGTGATCGCGGTGGGGTGGTGGGCAAAGTCGTCGTAGACGGTGATGCCGTGGACGGCGCCGCGGATTTCCATGCGGCGCTTGACGTTCTCGAAACGGGACAGGGCGTCGATCGCCACGGTGGCGGGGACACCGGCGTGGCGCGCGGCGGCGATCGAGGCTAGCGCGTTCATGCGGTTGTGCTCACCGATGAGGTTCCACAGCACGCGGCCCTGCAGGGCCGCGTCGAAGAAGACGTCGAAGTGGCCGTTGGCATCGACTTCGCCGGCGGTCCAGCCGCCCTCGCCGCCGAAGCGCTCGACCGGGGTCCAGCAGCCGCGTTCGAGTACGCGGTCGAGGTTGGCGTCGCCGCCGTTGGACACGATGAGTCCGTTGCCGGGAACGGTGCGCACCAGGTGGTGGAACTGGGTTTCGATGGCGGCCAGATCGGGAAAGATGTCGGCGTGGTCGTATTCGAGGTTGTTGAGGATGACGGTGCGCGGGCGGTAGTGGACGAACTTGGAACGCTTGTCGAAGAAGGCGGTGTCGTATTCATCGGCCTCGATGACGAAGAAGGGGCTGTCGGTCAGCCGCGCCGACATGCCGAAGTTCTGCGGGATGCCGCCGACGAGGAAGCCCGGGCGCATGCGCGCGTCGTCGAGGATCCACGCCAGCATGGCCGAGGTGGTGGTTTTGCCGTGGGTGCCGGCCACCGCCAGCACCCATTTGTCACGCAGCACGTTGTCGGCCAGCCATTGCGGACCGGAGGTGTAGATCAGACCGCGTTCGAGGATGGCCTCCATCAGCGGGTTGCCGCGGGTGACGACGTTGCCGACGACGAAGACGTCGGGCTTGAGGTCGACCTGGCTGGCGTCCCAGCCCTCGGTCAGCTCGATGCCGAGCGCGCGCAGCTGGTCGGACATCGGCGGGTAGACGTTGGCGTCGCAGCCGGTGACGGTGTGGCCTGCGTTGCGGGCGATGGCGGCGAGGCCGCCCATGAAGGTGCCGCAGATGCCGAGAATGTGGAGGTGCATGTTGTGTGAGGGGTCAGGAGTTGGGGGAAGGATTCGGTGCGGATTATCCCACGGCGGCGGCGCGCGCCTGCTGGATCAGGTGGGTGAGCAGGGCGCGCAGTTTGGCGGGGCGCAGCGGCTTGTGCAGCAGCGGGAAGCCGGCCTGGCTGATGCGCAGGATGGTGTCGGGCGCGGTATCGCCGGTGACCACGATGGCGGCAATGTCGTGGCCGAATTTCTGGCGCAAACGGGCGATGACTTCGATGCCGTCGGTGTCGTCGGGCAGGCGGTAGTCCGACACGATGACGTCGGGCACGCGGCCGATGCTGGCGAGCCACTCTTCGGCTTCGGCGGCGCTGTGCGCGGTGACCAGGTCGATGTTCCAGTTGTCGAACAGTTCGGCCATGCCGCGCAGGATCGCGCTTTCGTCGTCGACCAGCAGCACCAGCGCGTCGGCGGGAATCTGCCCCGGCGCGCTGGCGGGGGCCGGCGGCTGGATCAGGCTGGCGTCGCCGCACGGGACGTCGATGCTGAAGATGGAACCGTGGCCGGGGCGCGAGCGCAGGTCCACCCGGTGTCCGAGCAGCCGCCCCAGGCGCGACACGATGGCGAGCCCGAGGCCCAGCCCCTTGCTGCGGTCGCGTGCCGGGTTATGCAATTGGACGAATTCATGGAACACGCTTTCCTGGTGGTCGGCCGGAATGCCGCGTCCTGTGTCGATCACGCTCACGCGCACCATGCGGCCACGGCGGCGGCAGGCCACCAGCACGCCGCCGTCGTCGGTGTAGCGGATGGCGTTGGAGATCAGGTTGACCAGGATGCGCTCGATCAGCAGGGGATCGCTGTACAGGGTGACGTCGCACGGACGAAAGCGCAGCCGCAGCTGTTTTTCTGTCGCCAGCGCGCTGAATTGGTGGTCGAGGTCGAGCAGCATTTTATGCAGCGGAAAGTGCACCGGGTGCGCCTCGATGGTGCCGGCATCCAGCCGCGAAATATCGAGCAGGGCATTGAACAGCAGCTCCATCGCCGCGGTGGAGGCCTCGATGTTGTCGATCAGGGTCTGCGCTTCCGGCTGCTGGTTGCGCGCCTTCAGCGCGGCGACGAACAGCGACAGCGCATGCAGCGGCTGGCGCAGGTCGTGGCTGGCGGCGGCGAAGAAGCGCGACTTGGCCTGGTTGGCGCGCTCGGCCGTGTCCTTTTTCGCGGCGAGGTCGGCCGTGGCCTCGCGGATGCGTTTTTCCAGTTCGCCGCGGTGCGTCTGCAGTGCCTCGGCCATGTTGTTCACGCCGGCAGCGAGTGCGCCGACTTCGCCTTGCGGCGGCAGTTGCGTGCGCACCGTGAGGTCGTCGCAGGCGAGCCGCCCCACCACCTGCCCGACATGGCGCAGCTGCCCGGCCAGGCGGTTGGACAGGCGCCACGCCAGCGCACCGGTGATCGCCAGCGCCACCAGCATCAGCAGCGCGGCATGGATCAGCGTGTCACGTTTGAAGGTGCTGATCTGGTCGAGCGACACGCCGACCTCCGCGCGCCCCAGCAGGGTGTCGGACGATGCGTTGCTCGCAGCCAGCAAGGGCTCGTCGCGGTAGTCGGCGGAGGGCAGACGAATCTCGGCGCGTTGCCGGTAATGGTCATTCAGGACCGCCGCGTGCAGGGTGTCGCCGATGCTGGCGACCAGCTGCCCGCGGGCATCGGTTACGCGGGCATAGGACAGCTGGTTGCTGTCGGTCTCGGTTTTGAGCAGCGCATACAGCCGGGCGGTGTCGCCGCTCACCAGCGCGTACGGCAGGGTATCGGCCAGATGGCGGGCGGCGTTGGCGGCGCGCGCATGCAGCGCGTCTTCGGCGGTGGAGAGGGTTTGCGTGGTGAAATAGGTCACCATTCCGAACTCAGTCAGCAGCGCGGGCAGTAGCGCGATCATCAGCATGCGGCTGCGGATGGTCGAAGGCGACAGTCGATTGAACAGGGCGCGCACGGAATTCACGGAACGTTACGGTTTCTGCATCAGCCGCTGGATCTCGAGCACGGCTTCGGTGCGGTTGGTGACGCCGAAGGCGCGAAAGATCGCGGCGATGTGGACCTTTACCGTGCTTTCCGACATGGCCAGCATGCCGGCGATGGCCTTGTTGGCGCAACCCTGCGCCAGCAGGCGCGCCACTTCAAGCTGGCGCGCCGTCAGCCCGCTGTGCTGCAGTGCGGCGAAATCGGCAGGGGCCACCGAGTGCAGGCCGGCATGGCTGTCACCCAGGCAGGGCGGCACATAGATGTCGCCCGCCAGCACCTGTCGCAGCGCGTCCAGCATGGTTGCCGTGGACGCGGCTTTGGGAATGTAGCCGAGTGCGCCGGCTTCCAGCGCGCTGCGGATATCGTGCGGCGACTCCGAGGCCGATAGCACCACCAGGGGAATGTCGGGAAAGCGGCTGCGGTACTGCGCGATGCCCTGGGCGCCGACAAAACCCGGCATGTTCAGATCGACCAGCGCCAGGTCGAGATCGAGGTGCAGCGCGGTTTGCGCGAACAGGGAGGGATAATCGTGGGCATCGATGATCTCGACCGGTGGTTCCAGCTGCGACAGCATATGCCGCACGCCCTCGCGCATCAGCGGGTGGTCGTCGGCCAAAAGGGTTTTCATGGGCATGCTCCCTGCATGGCAGGGATTCTAGTACGACCCGCGGCGACTTGGCGTACTGCGCGCAGGCGGGACTTACTTGCCGCGCACCTTGCGCCCGCCCTCGTCGATGGCGGCTTCCAGATAACCAAAATAAAAATCCGGGATCAGCAGGCCGACGATGGCCTCGCCGGCGGCCACCCCCTGGGTGTCGAACACCATGACCGTGGGGACCATGAACACCTTGTGAGCGGCGGCGAAGGCGCCTTCGGTGGTGGTCGTGCCGTCGAATCCGGTGAGCGGCGTGGCGGCATCGATGCTGACTTCGCGGATGATGACGCGCGCGCGATAGGCCGGGTCCTTGTGCATGGGCACCAGGTATTCGCTCTTGACGCGCTCGCAATAGGGACAGGTAGGGCTGGTGAACAGCACCAGGATGGGCACCCGGCGTTTGGCAGCGGTGCGTGCGTCGGCCTGGAAATTCTTCGCGTGAACCAGGCCGTCTGCCACGCCGGCCGTGCCGGGCAGCGCCAGCCCCCATGCTAAAATCAGGACCCACGCTGCGAGTTGCCGCAGCAGGGTTGTGGTTCCTTCAAGTGGATGCGGCGTCGTCATAGCCATCAGTGTCGCGTCATCCTTTGCCAAATCAAACAGTCCATTCTTACTGCCATGCACACCCTGACCATCGCCTCCCGTGAAAGTGCCCTAGCCATGTGGCAGGCGGAGCATATCCGCGACCGCCTGCGCGCGCTGCATCCCGGCTGCACGGTGAACATTCTCGGCATGACCACGCGCGGCGACCAGATCCTCGACGTCACGCTGTCCAAAATCGGCGGCAAGGGCCTGTTCGTCAAGGAGCTCGAAGTCGCGCTGGAGGCCGGGCAGGCCGATCTGGCGGTGCATTCGATGAAGGACGTGCCGATGGAATTGCCGCCCGGTTTCGCGCTGGCAGTGATCGGTGAGCGCGAGGACCCGCGCGACGCCTTTGTGTCGAACCGGTTTGAACGTCTGTCCGACCTGCCGCCCGGTGCCGTGGTCGGCACGTCCAGCTTGCGCCGCGAAGCGCAGCTGCGTGCGCGCTACCCGCATCTGACGGTGAAACCGCTGCGCGGCAACGTCGGCACCCGCCTGAAGAAGCTCGACGAGGGCCAGTTCGACGCCATTCTGCTCGCGGCGGCCGGTCTCAAGCGCTTGGGCCTCGGCGAGCGCATCAAAAGCTTGCTGAGCGTGGAAGACAGCATTCCCGCTGCCGGCCAGGGCGCGCTGGGCATCGAGATTCGCAGCGCCAGCAGCGACGTGGCGGCCATGCTCGCCGCGCTCAACCATCCGGAAACCGCCGCCTGCGTGCGCGCCGAGCGCCAGGTCAGCCGTGTGCTCGGCGGCAGCTGTCAGGTTCCGCTGGGTGCGCATGCGGTGCTCGAGGACGGCCGCCTGGTGCTCAATGGTTTCGTTGCGAACCCGGACGGCAGCCGCTTCATCCACGACACTGCGACAGGCGACGCGGCCGACCCCGAGGCGGTCGGTCAGGCGCTTGCCGACAAGCTCCTGGCACAGGGCGCACGCGCCATTCTCGACGCCCTGCCGGCCGCATGACGCAAGCGCTGGCCGGACGCACCGTGCTGGTGACGCGGCCTGCGGCGCAGGCGGCCGCGCTGGCGCAGGGGATCGAGGCCGCCGGCGGCGAAGCGTTCGTGTTTCCGGCGCTCGCCGTCGAGGCCGTGCCGGGCGAGACATTGGCCGCGCCGCTGGCGCACCTGCGCGATGCCGATATCGCGATATTCATCAGCCCCAATGCCGCGCAATTCGGCATGGTGGCGATCCGCGCCGACGGCAATCTTCCGGCCTCAGCCGAGATATTTGCAGTGGGGCCGGGCACGGCACGCGCACTGCAGGAACAGGGTGTCAGCGGGGTGGTCACGCCGGACGGCCAGGATAGCGAGGCGTTGCTGGCGCTGCCGCAGTTGGCGAATGTGGCGAACAAGCGGGTGGTGATCGTGCGCGGCGTCGGCGGCCGTGCGCTGCTGGCTGATACGCTCGCCGCGCGCGGGGCGCAGGTGGATTTCCTGGAATGCTACCGGCGCGTGCGGCCGCAGGCGGATCCCGCGCCGCTGCTGGCGCGCTGGCAGACAGGCGGGATCGATGCGGTCACCGTCACCAGCGCGGAGACGCTGGACAATCTGGCAGCCCTGCTGGGCCAAGCGGGCAGACCCTTGCTGTTGCATACCCCGCTTTTCGCCCCGCATGAGAAAATCGCCGAAGCGGCCCGCCGCTTCGGTATTGCACACGTGGTCGCCACTCCGGGTGGCGATGCCGGCCTGGTGGAAGGCCTGGTTAACTGGTTCAGGAACAATTCATGAGTGAAAACCCCGAGACGTCCGTCCCTCCGCCCGCAGTGCAGCCTGCCGCCGCACCGGTTCATGCCGGCATGCATTCCCCCTCCTCGCCGGTGGCGTTGGTCGCCCTGCTGATCGCCGCGCTGGCGCTGGCGGCCGCGGCTTGGTCGTGGTCCGACAGCCGCGAACGCATCCGCGACCTGAAGACCGAACTGGGGCGCCGGCTCGCCGAGTCGGGCAAGGAAGTGAGCGAAACCCGCCTGCTGGCGCGCAATGCCGACGATGCGATGCGACAGGTCAGCGAAAAGGTCGCGCATATCGAAAGCCAGATGGCGACGTCGCAGCAGCAGCAGCTTTCGCTTGAGGCGCTCTACAAGGACCTGTCGCAGGGGCGCGACCAGTGGGCGCTGGCGGAGATCGAGCAGGTACTGCTCACCGCCGCCCAGCAACTGCAGCTGGCAGGCAACGTGAAAGCCGCGATCATCGCGCTGGAAGGTGCCGACACCCGCCTGCAGCGCTTGAACAAGCCGCAGTTCACCGCGCTGCGGCGCGCGATCGCGACCGACCTGGCCAGGCTGCGGGCAGTTCCCTCGCTAGACGAAGTGGGCGCCAGCGCGCGCATCGAGGCCCTGGTGGCGCGTCATACCCGCTGGCCGCTGGCCAGCGCACAGGTGTCCGAAGCAGTGCCGGCGCCGCGCGCCAGCGGCCGCGCCACCGACATCGGCCAGGAGTTGTGGGCCGAGCTGAAGCGGCTGGCCCAGATCCGGCGCATCGACGGCAACGAGGCGGTGCTGCTGCCGCCCGATCAAGCCTACTTCCTGCGCGAGAATCTGCGCCTGCGCCTGCTGTCGGCGCGGCTGGCGCTGTTGTCGCAGGACCAGTCGGCGTTTCATGCCGACCTGCGCGCGGTGTCGGAGATGTTGAGCCGCTACTTCAATACGCGCGATGCCGGCGTCGCTGACGCACTGAAGGAGGTCAAGCGCCTCGCCAGCCTGCAGATCGCCCAGAAGTTGCCCGGCATCGACGCCAGCCTCGCTGCGCTCGAAGCGTACAAGGGGAATCCATAATGCGCTGGCTGGTATCGCTGATCATCATCGCCGTGCTGGCCGTCGCGCTGGCGATGGCGGGGCGCTACGACCCAGGCTATGTGGTGCTGGTGTACCCGCCGTGGCGGATGGAAATCTCCTTCATCAGTTTCGTGCTGATGTTGGTCGGGCTGGTGGTGGGAGGCGTGGTGCTGCTGCGGCTGGCCGTGCTCACGCTCAACCTGCCCAGCATCGTGCGCGCCCAGCGTGAACGCCGGGCAGCCAAAAGGCGTGACGAGAATTTCGTCGGCGGACTCAAGGCGTATACCGAATATCGCTATCAGGATGCCGAGCAGTCGCTGGGACAATGGCAGGGCGACGACCTCCGCTTCGGTCTGGCGCGCGTGCTGGCGGCGCGCGCGGCGCAGGAAATGCGCGCCGTGCCGCAGCGCGAGCGTCATCTTCAGGAAGCCACCGAGCACGGTGCCGAACTTGCGGCGCAGTTGTTCGAGGCCGAAGCGCGTCTCGACGCCAAGGACGCGGCGGCGGCATTGGTGGCGATCAATCGGGCCAAGGAGATCGCGCCGCAGCACACCGCGCTGTTGCGGCTCGAGCTCAAGGCACGTCAGTTGACCGGGCAGTGGGATGAGGTCGACCGCCTGATCGACGCGCTGATGCGCGGCAATGCCTTGGAACCCGGCATTGCCATGCAGAACCGCCGCATGGCCTATGCTGAAAATCTCAAGCGCCGCGCCGAAGATGACCGTGGCCTGCTGGAATACTGGAAAAAAATCCCGGCCGATTTCAAGGTCGACCCCTGGGTGGCGCGTGCCGCCGCCCGCGCCTTCATGCAGCGCGGCGGCCACGATACGGCGCTCGATGTGCTGGAAGCTGCGCTTAACCGCGAATGGCACGAAGACCTGGTGGCGTTGTACGGTGACGCGCGCGGCAGCAACCCGGCGCGGCAGATCGAACAGGCGGAAAAATGGCTGCACGCCCGTCCGCGCGATGCGCAGTTGCTGCTGAGCCTGGCGCAGCTGTGTAGCGTGCAGCAACTGTGGGGCAAGGCCCAGAGCTATCTGGAAGCCAGCCTCGCCATTGCCGGCAGTGCAGAAGGCCATATCCGCATGGCCGAGCTCAAAACCCTGAGCGGCCAGCCCAGCGAAGCCTGCCAGCATTATCAAAAGGCGCTGGCATTGTGCCGCGCGCAGTAGGGGTGGAGCGCATACGATTCCGCACGGCGTTATAGCGGGGCGTGAATCTGAGTCCTCCAGGGCGAATGCCTGCTGCCGGTTGGCACGTTTATGTGGAGTTGGCTACGGCCCAGCGTGTATTATTAGTTTTTTCTAATATTCGATGAGGAATGCTGCCATGCGCTCTAACTTCTTTGCCTTATTGGGTGTTGTACTGAGTTCGTTGTTGCTGTCCGCGCCCGCCAGCTGGGCCGCGACGCCCCAGGCCAAACAGGCGGCGCAGAGTGGTGTGTACAAGGTGGCCGTCGATCAAGGCGTCAGTCTGGCCGAGGCGGCCGAATCGATGCGCCTGCGCGCCAATGCGCTGAATCTGCAGCTGGTGGCGGAGCTTCCGATGTCCAAACAGGTCGAAGCGATCACGGGCAAGCCGCAGCGCACCATCATCATTTTCCAGTTTTGCGACGCAGTTCTGGCCAAGGATCTGATCGACGTGAATCTGGAATTTTCCATCTATATGCCCTGTCGCATTGCCTTGATCGAGGATGCCAAGGGCCAGGGCTGGCTGGTGATGATGGACGTCAACGTCGATGCGGTGGCGCAGGAAAAACGCCTGCCCGAGCCGCTGAAAGTGCGCGTCAACGCGGTGCGCCAGTCGCTGATGGAAATCATGCGGGCGGGCGCCAAAGGCGAGCTGTAAGGTTCGCCTGATTGAAGCGGGCCAGAGCGTAAAGTTCTCGCCTAATCCGAACGCGCCCCGTCGTCAGACGACAGGTGCGGTTTCGGCATCCGCCGCGTAGACGAAGGCATCGGCGAAGAATTCGTCTTCGGGCAGATTACGAGTTTTCACCAAGCTCTCGCGCGCACTGTCGACCATGGCGGGCGCGCCGCAGGCGTATACCTGATAACCCGACAGGTCGGCGAAATCGGCCAGCACAGCCTCGTGCACGAAGCCGGTGCGACCGTGCCAGTGGTCACCCGACTCGGGGTTGGACAGCACGGGGATGAAACTGAAGTTCGGCTGCTCGGCCAGCCACTGCTGCGGCAACTCGGCCATGTACAGATCCTTCAGCGAGCGCACCCCCCAGTACAGGACCAGTTCGCGATCCGTGTGTTCGGCGAAGGCATGTTCCAGCATGCCCTTGATCGGTGCAAAGCCGGTACCGCCGGCGATGAAGATCATCGGCTTGTCGGAATCCTCGCGGATGAAAAAGCTGCCGAGCGGGCCTTTGAGGCGCAGGATGTCGCGCTCCTTCAGGGTGGAAAACACCTGGTCGGTGAACAGGCCGCCCGGCACATGGCGGATGTGCAGTTCCAGCAACGCGTCGTCGTGGGGCGGGTTGGCGAGCGAGTAGCTGCGCGCCTTGCCGTCCTTCAGCTGGAAATCGATGTATTGCCCGGCAAGGTACTGCAGGCGTTCGTTGGCCGGCAGCTTGATCTTCACCACCATGACGTCGTCTGCGCGCTTCTCCAGCTTTTCCACCCGGCACGGCAGGGTCTTGACCACGATGTCCTTGGCGGCGCCGATTTCCTTGGCTTCGATGATCATGTCGCTCAAGGGCTTGGCGCGACAGAACAAGGCGCGGCCCTGCGTCTTCTCCTCGTCCTTCAGCGCGTTGGGCGAATGCGCGCCGTAGTCGAGCTGGCCGGACAACACCTTGCCCTTGCAGGCGCCGCAGGCGCCGTTGCGACAGCCGTAGGGCAGCGAAAAGCCTTCGCGCAGCGCGGCTTCGAGGATGGTTTCGTCATCCTCGACGGTAAACTGGTGCCCGCTGGGCTGGATGGTGACCTGATGCGGCATGATGTGGGCTTAGAATGCAGAGACAAACCGATAGATTATCGCCCGAGCGGCGGGGGTTTTCACCCCTGCAGGCGTAGGGTTACAGACAGAAAATTCCAGGCAGGCGCGATGAAAAAAATCTTGATCGTGGGGTTTGGCGATGTGGCCGAACGGCTGGTGAAGCGCTATGCCGGCCAGGCCGGGTTCGTCGGCATGATCCGCCGTCCCGAACGCGCCGCCGAACTGCGCGCGCTCGGCGTGACACCCTACGTCGGCGATCTCGACCTGCCCGCCACGCTGAAACGGCTGCCGCGCGTCAATGGCGTGCTGCACTTTGCGCCGCCCCCAAACGAAGGCAGGACCGACACGCGCACGGCGCATCTGCTGCATGCGCTGGCGCGTCACGGCAAGCCGGGCGCGCTGGTGTATATCAGCACCAGCGGCGTGTATGGCGATTGCGGCGGCAACTGGGTCGCCGAAACCCGCCCGGTGGCGCCGGTCAACGCCCGCGCAGTGCGGCGGGTGGATGCCGAGCGCCAGTTGCGCGCATGGGGCGAAGCGCTGCAGGTGCAGGTGAGCATCCTGCGCGCGCCGGGGATTTACGCGGCCGACCGCCTGCCGCTCGAACGCATCAAGCGTGGCACCCCGGCATTACTCGCCAAGGACGACAGCTACACCAACCACATCCACGCCGACGACCTGGCGCGACTGGCGTGGACGGCGCTGTTCCGCGGCCGTTCGCAGCGCATCTACCATGCGGTCGACGCGCATCCGTTGAAAATGGGCGACTGGTTCGATAGCTGTGCCGATGCCTTCGACCTGCCGCGGCCGCCGCGGGTGAAGCGTGCCGAGGCGGAAAAGCTGCTGTCGGAGGCCTTGCTGTCGTTCCTGCGCGAGTCGCGCCAGCTGTCGAATACGCGCACCACGCGTGAGTTGCGCCTGAAATACCGCTATCCGACGTCCGACGATCTGCTGCGCGAAATCCGCCAGGCACGCGGACAGATGAAGTTGTTTTGATCAACGCAGCAGATCGTCGGGCTCGCGCTTGAATTCGCCGTCTATCGTTTTGGGCATGGCGTCGTCGTTTGCCGGTCGCAGCGGATCCGGTTTGCGTCGCCCCCAGGTTCCGGGGATCAGCAGCAGCACGAGGGCGATCGCGTCGCTGATGAAGCCTGGAAAGACCAGCAGGCCGCCAGCGAGCAGCATGCGCCCGCTGGCGAACAGCGCAGCCAGAGGCTGCACGCCCGACTGCACTGAAAACAGCAGGCGCGCGCCCCAGGCGACGCGTTCGACGCGAATCAGCATGACCCCGGCAACGGCCGCCAGCAGCAGCCACAGCAGCACCCAGCCGCCGATGGCGCTGGCAACCCAGAAAATGCCGATCGCTTCCAGAACGGGAAACGACAGCAGCAGTAGCACAATCCAACCAAAGCGCATGACATGGAACCTTTGTTAGTCTTGACGAATTTACCCGATGATGCGAGCGCCGAGAAACTGGCGCACGCCTTGATCGAAAGCCGGGCAGCGGCGTGCGTGAACGTTTTGGCGGCGTGCCGCTCCATTTACCGTTGGCAGGGCCGGGTGGAGACGGCGGTGGAAATTCCGCTGCTGATCAAAACCACCCGCGCCGCGTATCCGCGGGTTGAGGAAATCATTCGCGTGCAGCATCCTTACGACGTGCCTGAACTGATTGCCATACCGATAACACTCGGCCTGCCTGATTATCTCGACTGGCTGGCCACGGAGACTGAGAAACATGATCAAGAATAAGTGGGTTCGTCTGCTCGGCGCATTGTCCATACTTTGGGGTGCGTTGACGCTCTTACCAGTGGCCCAGGCCGAAGAATTTCTTGACCCCGAAGTCGCCTTCAAGTTCACGGCGCGCGCGCTCGACGCCAACACGCTGGAAGCGCGCTGGCAGATCGCCGACGGCTATTACATGTACCGCGACAAGTTCAAGTTCGAGGTGGCCGGCGCCACGCTCGGCGCGCCGAAGCTTCCGGCCGGCAAGGTCAAGGACGACGAATTCTTCGGCAAGGTCGAAACCTACCGCAAGGACGTGCGCATCGCGCTGCCGATCCAGCGCACGGCGGGTACTGCGTCGGTCACCCTTAAAACCGTTTCGCAGGGCTGCGCCGACGCCGGGCTGTGTTACACCCCGCAGGAAACGAGCGTGGCGATCAAGCTGCCCGCGCTGGTTGCTGCCGTCGTGGCGGCGCCTGCCGCTGTGGCAGCGTCCACTGCAGCACCCGCTTCATCGGTTTCCGCACTGGACGGCCTGCGCAGCCTGGCCGGCGACATGGGCATGCCGGAACTGCTGCCGCCGGACGAGGCCTTTCTGGTCGCTGCTGCGATGGCGGACGCGCAGACGGTACAGCTCGACTACACCCTGACGGCCGATACCTATCTATACCGCGACAAGCTCGCCTACCTCGTCAAATCGCCTGCCGATGTCAAAGTGGTGCGCGTCGACATGCCGGCGGGCGACGTCAAGGACGATCCGACCTTCGGCCGCACCGAGGTATACCACCAGAATTTTGCCGCCAGCGTGACGCTGTCGCGCGCGCTCGCTGCCGGTGAGCAACTGGTGCTGGAAGCGACCTGGCAGGGCTGCAACGAGGCGGTCGGCGTCTGCTATCCGCCGATCAAGCGCGAGTTTTCCCTGGCGTCTGCGGGCGGCGCGGCCGTGGCGACAGCGGCTGCGGCCAGCGCGGATGCGCCGGTCGAGCCTGCCAGCGAATCCGATACGTCGCGCATCGAGCGCGTGCTGAAAGGCGGCAGCTTCTGGCCGGTGATCCTCACCTTCTTCGGTCTCGGCCTGTTGCTGGCGCTCACGCCCTGCGTATTCCCGATGATTCCGATCCTGTCGGGCATCATCGCCGGGCAGAAAAAGGACCTGACCAAGACGAGCGGCTTCCTGCTGTCGCTCGCCTACGTGCTGGGCATGGCGATCACCTATGCGCTGGCTGGGGTGGCGGCGGCGCTCTCGGGCACGCTGCTGTCGAACGCGCTGCAGAATCCGTGGGCGCTCGGCATCGGCGCAGGCATTTTCGTGTTGTTGGCGCTGTCGATGTTCGGTTTCTTCGAAATCCAGCTGCCGAGCTTCATCCAGAGCAAATTTTCCGACGCGTCGAACAAGATGAAAGGCGGCAATTTCATCGGCGTCTTCATCATGGGGGCGCTCTCCGCCGTGATCCTCGGCCCCTGCGTGGCGCCGCCGCTGGCCGCCGCGCTCGCCTTCATCGCGCAGACCGGCAACACCGTGCTGGGCGGCGTCGCGCTGTTCGTGCTGGCGCTCGGCATGGGGGTGCCGCTACTGCTGGTGGGCCTGTCGGCCGGCGCCCTGCTGCCCAAGGCGGGCGGCTGGATGAATGCCGTGAAGTACTTCTTCGGCGTGATGATGCTGGCGATCGCCATCTACCTGATCTCGCCGGTCGTTCCGGGCTGGATCGGCATGCTGCTGTGGGCGATGCTGCTGATCGCCTCTGCGATCTACCTGCATGCGCTCGACCCGCTTCCGGCGCACGCGACCGGCTGGTCGCGCTTGTGGAAGGGACTCGGCGTGGTGTTGCTGATCGGCGGCCTGGCGATCCTGCTCGGCATGCTGGCGGGCAGCCGCAATCTGCTGCAACCGCTCGACGTCTTCAAAGGCGGCGCCGGCGGCGTGGCGATGGCGGCCGAGCAGAAAGGCCTGGCGTTCGAAAAGGTCAAGGACGTGGCCGAGCTCGACGCGCGCCTGGCCGCGGCCAAGGCAGACGGCCGCGCCGTGATGCTCGACTTCTACGCCGACTGGTGCGTGTCGTGCAAGGAAATGGAGACTTTCACCTTCAGCGATGCCCGCGTGCAGGCGCGCCTGGCGGACGTGGTGCTGCTGAAGGCCGACGTCACCGCCAACACCGAGGCCGACAAGGCCTTGCTGAAGCGCTTCAAGCTGTTCGGCCCGCCCGGGCTGATTTTCTGGACCAGCGCGGGCGCGCAGTCGGACTACAAGGTGATCGGGTTCGAGAAGGCCGACAAGTTTCTCGCCAGCATCGACTCGGCACTAGGCAAGTAATTTACCGCGGTCGACGGACCCCCTGCGTGCGCAAGCCCGCAGGGGGTTCGTCGTTTCAGGTCATGAGGCTAGGGCTGGCGCCGCAGTACCGCGACGGCGTCGAGCAGCGGTGTGACGATGGGCTGGATCTTGCGCCGCATCAGCGAGCCGATCGCGGTAGTCTTGAGGAAGATCGGACGAACGGTATCGGCATCCACCGCAGCCAGTGCATCGAGCGCGTCGCAGTCGGACGCGAACTGCGGCGCCGCGTCGAGCAGAGTCTGGCGTGCAGCACTGCGGGCGGTTTCATCGGCCTGGCGCAGGGGCGCGCACCACTGCGCCAGCGCGTTCAACGTGTGGTTCACCACTTCCTGGTTTTCCGGGCGTTCGAGAATGGTCGCGGTGGTGGCGATGAAGGTTTGCCCCTGACCGGATAACGCTTTTTCCAGCATCGCACTGTAGGGGTTGTCGCGCAGCTGCGGCACGCCGGCGTGATCGCTGCGTGCTGCCCGTGGATTGGGCAAGCTGTCGGGCTGCAATTCGAGGAAGGCGACGTAATACGAATTGCGGCTGTTGCCGCGTTTCCAGATCGACAGCCGCTCGGCAGCGGTGAGCACCCCCGAATACAGCATGACCGCCACGGTATCGAGAATGCCGACGTCGTCCTCGTGCAGGAAGGCGAGGTGCTCGACCAGAAATTCGGCCAGCGTGCGGCCCATGCTGCCCTGGCACACCACGTCGCGCATGAGCATCAGCCGCGCGTTCTCGATCGTCGGCATGCACCACCAGGCGTAACGTGCCAGTTCGTCGGTCAGCGCGGGCGAATGCACCACCGCGACCACTGCTTCCTCCTCGGCAATCAACAATAGCTGCGCGAGATGCTGGGTGGAGAGCCCGGCCTGCGACTGCCGCGTCCAGCGCGTGAGGTGAACTGGGTAGCCGCCGGGCGAACCGAGCGCGTGGCCGGACAGCATCTCGCGCACCCGCTTCAGATAGCGGTCGGAGCGTTCGTTGGGTTTCAGCGGCACGCTGGCCTCGCCCTGCGGCGTCAGCGCCCACAACGTCATGTTCGATTCGTCGATGCGGACGGCCTTGAGCTCGGTGTTGAAAAGGACGTTGAGGCGCAGTTCGTCCTCGGGGGACAGCTCGTCGTTCATAGGGTCTTGAATACGTCGCGCGCGGCGGCGATCGTGGCGTCGATGTCGGCGTCGCTGTGCGCAGCCGAGACGAAGCCAGCCTCGAATGCCGAGGGCGCGAGATAGATTCCGTGGTCGAGCATGGCGTGGAAGAAGCGGTTGAATGCCTCCTTGTCGCCCTGCATCACTTCGGCAAAGCTGGTGGGCGGCTTGGCGGCGAAATAGAGGCCGAACATGCCGCCGACCGAGTCGGCGCAGAAGGTGATGCCGGCGTCCTGTGCTGCAGCATTCAGGCCTTTGACCAGCCGTTCGGTGCGGGCGGTCAGGTTCGCGTGGAAGCCGGGTTCGGAAATCGCGGCGAGGGTGGCGAGGCCCGCCGCCACCGCCACCGGATTACCGGACAGGGGGCCGCCGGGGAACCCCGGGCGGGTCGGCGCCAGCGCGTCCATGACGTTGGCGCGGCCACCGAAGGCGCCGACCGGCATGCCGCCGCCGATGACCTTGCCGAGCGTGGTCAGATCGGGCTTGATGCCGAGCAGCTTCTGCGCGCCGCCGAGGTCGACGCGAAAGCCCGTCATCACCTCGTCGAAGATCAGCAGGGCGCCGTGCTTGTCGCACAGCCTGCGCATCGCGGCCATGAATTCGGCGGTCGGCTTGACCAGGTTCATGTTGCCGGCGAAGGGCTCGACGATGATGCAGGCGATCTCGTTGCCGATCTCGGCGAAGGTGCGCTCCAGCCCGGCGACGTCGTTGTAGTCGAGCACGATGGTCTGCGCCGCGACTTCGGGCGGCACCCCGGCCGAGGTGGGGTTGCCGAAAGTGAGCGCGCCGGAGCCCGCCTTCACCAGCAGGAAGTCGGCGTGGCCGTGATAGCAGCCCTCGAACTTGATGAACTTGCTGCGGCCGGTGAAGCCGCGCGCCAGCCGGATCGCGCTCATGGTCGCCTCGGTGCCGCTTGATACCAGACGGACCTTCTCGATGCTCGGCACCAGTTCGATGATGCGGCGGGCGATGGTGAGTTCGGCCTCGGACGGCGCGCCGAACGACAGGCCGTTAACCGCGGCGTCCTGCACCGCCTTCACCGTGCCCGGGTGGGCGTGGCCGAGGATGGCCGGGCCCCATGAGCCGACGTAGTCGATGTACTCGCGGCCGTCGGCGTCCCACACGCGCGAGCCTTTGGCGCGGCTGAAAAACACCGGGGTGCCGCCAACGCTCTTGAAGGCGCGCACCGGCGAGTTCACCCCGCCCGGGATGACTTGCTGCGATTGTTCGAAAAGCTCTTGGTTGCGGCTCATGGTTCGGCTCACTCTTCAGATTCGGTTGCAAATAATTGATTGAGGGCGCCCGCGGCGGCGCGGATGTCGGGGGCGTCGAACAGGGCCGACAGCACGGCGAGGCTATCGGCGCCGGCGTCCAGCAGCGGCGGCGCATTGTCCAGCGTGATGCCGCCGATGGCCACCAGCGGCACCTGTATCACGGGCGAGGCGTCGTGCAGCAGGTCGAGGCTGGCGCGCGGAGCGGCCGGCTTGGTCGGCGATGGAAAGAAACTGCCGAAGGCCACGTAATCGGCACCTGCCGCCTGCGCCGCCTGCGCAAGCTCCAGGCTCTGATAGCACGAGGCACCGATGAACTTGTCGCGGCCGAGAATGATGCGCGCTTCGCGCAGGCTGCCGTCGTCACGCCCCAGGTGGACACCGTCGGCGTCGCACAAGTCGGCCAGCCGCAGGTCGTCGTTGACGATCAGCGGCACGTGGAAGCGGCGGCACAGCGCGACCAGTTCGCTCGCCTGCTCGTGGCGACGCGCCACATCGCCCGACTTGTCGCGGTACTGCACCGCGGCCACGCCGCCTGCCAATGCTGCTTCGACCTGGGTCAGCAGGCGTTCGGTATCGGCGGTATCGGGAGTGATGGCATAGAGGCCACCCGGGAATTCAGGCATTGCCTTCGGTCTGCCCATCCTGCGCCCAGAAGAAACGCTCGGGGATGTATTGCCCCATGCCGGGGCGGAAGGCGGCCTTGAGCGTTTCGTAGGTGAAGTTCTGCGCGTCACGCACCGCCTGCGGCATGTCCTGCCCGTAGGCCAGGGTGGCCGCGATGGCCGAGGCGAGGGTACAGCCGGAGCCGTGATAGCTGCCGGGCAGGCGATCCCAGGCGTCGGTCTGCACATGGCCGTTGGCGTCGTAGAGGCTGTTCAGCACGCGCGGTGTGGCCTCGTGGGTGCCGGTGATGAGCACGTATTCGCAACCCAGATCGGTCAGATGCTTGGCGCATGCGGCGAGATCCATGTCGTCCTCGTCCGATTCGAACAGCGCCAGCCGGCGCGCTTCGTGGCTGTTGGGCGTGAGGATGCTGGTCTGCGGGATCAGCAGGTCGCGCATGGCGGAGATCATGTCGTCGGTGGCGAGTTCGTCGCCGCGTCCGGACGCCAGCACCGGGTCGAGGATGACCGGAATGTCCGGGTAGTCGGCGAGGATTTCGGCGATGACCGCGATCGATTCGGGGCTGCCCATCATGCCGAGTTTGAACGCGGCCACCGGCACGTCCTCGAGGAGCATGCGCGCCTGGTCCATCACCCATTCGGCGTCGATCGCCAGCACTTCGTCGACCCGGGCGGTGTCCTGCACCGTGATCGCGGTGATCACCGACAGCGGATGGCAGCCCATGCTGGCCAGCGTCAGCAGGTCGGCCTGGATGCCCGCACCGCCGGTCGGATCAGACGCGGCAAAGCTGAGCACCAGCGGCGGCGTGGGTTTGGGCGTGAAAATGGATGGCATGGCGTCACTGCTTTAAAATCAATCTCCGATTTTAGCTGATTCCCCTGATTCCCATGTCTGATACCCCCGAATACAAAAGCTGGATGTGCCTGATCTGCGGCTATATCTATCACGAGGAAACCGGCGCGCCCGACGACGGGATTCCGCCTGGCACGCGTTGGGAAGACGTGCCGATCAACTGGACCTGCCCGGATTGCGGGGCGCGCAAGGATGATTTTGAGATGGTGGCGTTCTAAAGCCTGAATGAGTTTTTACATTCATCCGCTCAAGAAAGGGGGGGAACGGGCGTTAGTACGTAGGCGGATCCAGTGTTTCGCCATAAAATGGCTTAATGCCATGAAATAACCCTGTCAATGGTACGGTCGGATGGAAAAAATGGGGTACATATCAATCAGGAGACGATAATGATTATGCGGTGGATGACAGCGTGGGTTTTGCTTGTTTTTTCGGCTAGTGCGTGGGCGATTTCCCCTTATATCCAGGGGGATTCGGTCGCGGGCGGCAATGTTCAGGCCGTGGCGGCAGCAGTCGAGGCCAAGCTCAAGGGCAAGGGCTTCAAGGTGATCGGCAAGCATTTCCCCAAAGACCTGGCAGGGTACGGTGTGGTGATTGCCACCGACGAAGCCATGCTCAATGAGGTGGGGTCGGTGGGCGGCAATGCCGTGCTGGGGGCCGCGATTCGCGTGGGGGTGAAAGCGAACGGCAATGTCGCCTATACCAACCCCGATTATTGGTATCGCGCCTATTTCCGCAAATCGTTTGCGAAGAAAGAAGAGGCAGTCAAGGCGTTGCAGGCGCGTTTGCAGGATGCGCTGGGTGCGGGCAAAGGACAGGGCGGGGACGAACCGCCCGCCAATCTGATCAATTACCGCTACATGATAGGGATGGAGCGGCTGGATTCGCCTAAAAACAAGCTGGCCGAATACGGCAGCTTTGCCGAAGCGCTGAAAACGGTGCGTGAAAACCTGGCCAAAGGGGCGGGCAAGACGACCAAGATCTACGAAATCGTCATGCCTGACCGCAAGCTGGCTGTGTTCGGGGTGGCGATGAACGACGGCACCAACAGTGACGGCGAGTGGATCAAGAAAATCGATATGCAGGACAACATCGCGGGCCTGCCTTATGAGATTTATGTGGTCGACAACGAGGTCGGTTCGGCGCATGGCCGTTTCCGCATCGCCCTGGCTTTCCCTGATGTTGGGATGGGACAGTTCATGCGTATTTCGTCTCTGCCCAACGTCATTATCGAGACCATGGGCGCTGTTGCAGGCGTTGAAAAGAAGTCCAGCGGAGAGTCCTGGCAATAAGCCAGCAGCCTGCACGGACGGGAAGGGGCGCTGCTTGCAGCGCCCT
>JAIBFA010000054.1 GCA_019459325.1 Thiobacillus sp. | reverse complement strand
GCGGCCGCAACGTCATCTTCCTCACCACCTCGATGCTGCTGGCGCCGGCCATCGGCACCGGCATCGTCCTGCAGCACCCCGACTGGCCGCTGTGGACGTTCCAACTGATGGCGCTGTGGTCGGGCGTCGGTGGCGGCAACTTCGCCAGTTCCATGTCCAACATCAGCACCTTCTTTCCCAAGCGCCTGCAGGGCACCGCGCTGGGCATCAACGCGGGCCTCGGCAACTTCGGCGTCACCACCATGCAGATCCTCATCCCGCTGGTGATGACGGTCAGCGTGTTCGGCGCGCTGGGCGGCGACTCGATGACGCTGGTCAAGGACAGCGGCTGGATCCTCGGCAAGATCACCGCCGGCACGGAAACCTTCATCCAGAACGCCGGCTTCACCTGGGTGCTGTCGCTGGTGCCGCTGGGGATCATTGCCTGGTTCGGCATGAACAACCTGCTGCCGGTCTCGCCCGATGCCGGCAATACCTTCGCCGCCTTCATCAAGGTCACCTGGCTCTACACGCTGGCCTTCGTTCCCGCCATCGGCGGCCTCTACCTCTATCTGCCAGCGCCCACCGGCCTCGGCCTGCTCAACATGTGGGTGGCGATGCCGCTCATCATCGTCAGCACGTTGCTGATCCTGAAGCTCGCCGCCTTCGGGCCGATGAAGGAGAACATCGCCAAGCAATTCGCCATTTTCAGCAACAAGCACACCTGGTCGATGACGGCGCTGTATCTCGTCACCTTCGGTTCATTCATCGGTTTCTCGATGGCACTGCCGCTGTCGATCACGGTGATCTTCGGCGACACACACACCCTGGATGCCGCCACCGGCCTCTGGACGCACGCCAAGAATGCCAACGCCCCCTCTGCGCTCACCTACGCCTGGATCGGCCCCTTCGTCGGCGCGCTGATTCGTCCGGTGGGCGGCTGGATTTCCGACAAGGTGGGAGGCTCCATCGTCACCCAGATCATTTCAGCGGTGATGGTCGCGGCCTCGGCCTACGCCGGCTGGATCATGATGCAGGCCTATCAGTCGGCCACACCGGAAATCTTCTTCACCCAGTTCCTGGTGGTGTTCGTGGTGCTGTTCGCCGCCACCGGCATCGGCAACGGCTCGACCTTCCGCACCGTCGGCGTGATTTTCGACCGCGTGCAGGCAGGCCCGGTACTGGGGTGGACCTCGGCGGTGGCCGCCTACGGCTCCTTCATCGCCCCCGAGGTGATCAAGGAACAGATCAAGGCCGGCACGCCTGAATACGCCATGTACGGTTTCGCCATCTTCTACGCCGTATGCCTGGTGCTGAACTGGTGGTTCTACCTGCGCAAGAACGCTTACATCAAGAATCCCTGAGCACAGAACACATTCTGCAAGGAGCAATACAATGAGTCACTTCCTCGATCGACTGACCTTCTTCAAGAAGAACATCGCCGACTTCTCCAACGGCCACGGCGTCGTCAGCAACGAAGATCGTAGCTGGGAGAACGCCTACCGCAGCCGCTGGCAGCAGGACAAGATCGTGCGCTCCACCCACGGGGTGAACTGCACCGGATCGTGCAGCTGGAAGATATTCGTCAAGAACGGCCTCATCACCTGGGAAATCCAGCAGACCGACTATCCGCGCACCCGCCCCGACCTGCCCAACCACGAGCCGCGGGGCTGCCCGCGTGGTGCCAGCTACTCCTGGTATGTGTATTCGGCGCAGCGCGTGAAATATCCGCTGATCCGCGGCCGCCTGATGGAAATGTGGCGCGAGGCGAGGAAGACGATGGACCCGGTGGAAGCCTGGAAATCGATCAGCCAGAACCCCGAAAAAGCCAGACGCTACAAGTCGATTCGCGGCCAGGGCGGCTTCGTGCGCGCCAAATGGGACGAGGTGACTGAAATGATCGCCGCCGCCAACGTCTACACCATCAAGGACTACGGCCCCGACCGCATCTACGGCTTCTCGCCGATTCCCGCGATGTCGATGGTGAGCTACGCGGCAGGCAGCCGCTACATGTCGCTGATCGGCGGCGTCTGCGGCTCCTTCTACGACTGGTACTGCGACCTGCCCCCCTCTTCCCCCCAAGTGTGGGGCGAGCAGACCGACGTGCCGGAATCGGCAGACTGGTATAACTCGACCTACCTGATGGTGTGGGGTTCCAATGTGCCGCAGACCCGCACCCCGGACGCCCACTTCTACACCGAGGTGCGCTACAAGGGCACCAAGACCGTGGCGGTATCGAGCGACTTCGGCGAAATGGTCAAGTTCGGCGACATCTGGCTGGCGCCCAAACAGGGCACCGACGCCGCGCTGGCGCTGGCGATGGGCCATGTCATTCTCAGCGAGTTCCACGTCAAGAACCGCAGCGAGTATTTCGATTCCTACTGTCGCCAGTACAACGACATGCCCATGCTGGTGATGCTGAAGGAGCACGACGGCAAGCTGATCGCGGACCGCTACCTGCGTGCCTCCGACCTCACCGGCAACCTCGGCCAGGATAACAATCCCGAGTGGAAGACGGTGATCTACGACGAGAACACCGGTTACCTGGTGGCGCCCAATGGGTCGGTTGGTTTCCGTTGGGGGCAGTCCGGCGCGTGGAACCTGGAAATGCGCGACGGTTATTCGAACAAGGACGTGAATCCGCAGCTGACGCTTTTGGGGAACCACGACGAAGTCGTCGAGGTGGCGATGCCCTACTTCGGCGGTGACCATGACGAACTGCTCGCCCGCAACCTGCCGGTCAAGGTCATCAGCGTCGGCGGCCGTGACGTCCGCATCGCCACCGTCTACGACCTGACGCTGGCCAACTACGGGGTCGACCGCGGCCTCGGCGGGCCGAACATCCCCACCAGCTACGACGACGACGTGCCCTACACCCCGGCCTGGGCCGAGAAGCACTGCGGCGTGCCGCGCGCCGACATCATTACGGTGGCGCGCGAGTTCGCCGAAAACGCCGACAAGACCCATGGCAAGTCCATGGTCATCCTCGGCGCGGCGCTCAACCACTGGTACCACAACGACATGATCTACCGCGGCATCATCAACATGCTGATGATGTGCGGCTGCATCGGCCAGTCGGGCGGCGGCTGGGCGCATTACGTCGGCCAGGAAAAACTGCGGCCGCAGACCGGCTGGGCGCCGCTGGCCTTCGGTCTCGACTGGCATCGCCCGTCCCGCCAGATGAACTCCACCTCCTACTTCTATGCGCACACCAGTCAGTGGCGCCACGAGAAGCTGGCGGCGTCCGAGATCCTCTCGCCCACCGCCGACAAGAGTTTGGGAGACTATCGGCTGATCGACTTCAACGTGCGCGCCGAACGCATGGGCTGGCTGCCGTCCGCCCCGCAACTGGATGTCAACCCGCTGGAGATCACCAAAGCGGCGGATGCCGCCGGCATCGACCCCATCAAGTATGCGGTCGAGCAGATCAAGAGCGGCGCAATCAAGTTCGCCTGCGAAGATCCGGACAACCCGAAAAACTTCCCGCGCAACATGTTCGTCTGGCGTTCCAACCTGCTGGGGTCGTCGGGCAAGGGCCACGAGTATTTCCTCAAATATCTCCTGGGCACGCAGAACGCCGTACTCGGACCCGATCTGGGTGAGCTGGGCGAGGCCAAGCCGAAGGAGGTGGTGTGGCATGACAAGGGCGCCGAAGGCAAGCTCGACCTGCTGGTGACGCTCGATTTCCGCATGTCGACCACGTGTCTGTATTCCGACATCGTGCTGCCGTCGTCCACCTGGTACGAGAAGGACGACCTCAACACCTCGGACATGCACCCCTTCATCCACCCCTTGAGCGAGGCGGTGCAGCCGCTGTGGGAATCGAAGTCCGACTGGGAAATCTACAAGACCATCGCGAAGAAGTTCTCCGAAATCGCGGCCGTCCATCTGGGCACCCAGAAAGACCTGGTGATGACGCCGCTGATGCACGACACCCCGTCCGAACTGGGCCAGAGCCTGGCGGTGCGCGACTGGAAAAAAGGCGAAGTCGATGCCATCCCCGGCAAGACCATGCCGAGCATGACGGTGGTGACGCGCGATTACGGCGACACCTACAAGAAGTTCACCGCGCTGGGCCCCTTGATGACCAAGATCGGCAACGGCGGCAAGGGCATCAGCTGGAACACCGAAGACGAAGTGAAGCAGCTGGCTGAGCTGAACTACACCGTCACCGAAGACGGCGTCGCCAAGGGCCTGCCGAACATCAACTCGGCCATCGACGCCTGCGAAGTCATCCTCATGCTGGCGCCGGAAACCAACGGCCAGGTGGCGGTGAAGGCCTGGGAAGCGCTGTCGAAGATCACCGGACGCGACCACACCCACCTGGCCATCCCGCGCGAGGACGACAAGATCCGCTTCCGCGATGTCGTGGCACAGCCGAGGAAGATCATTTCCTCGCCCACCTGGTCGGGGCTGGAATCGGAACACGTGTCGTACAACGCCGGCTACACCAACGTCCACGAGCTGATTCCATGGCGCACCCTTACCGGCCGCCAGCAGTTCTACCAGGATCACCAGTGGATGCTCGATTTCGGCGAGGGCCTGTGCGTGTACAAGCCGCCGGTCGACACCAAGACGATCGCACCGATGCTGGGCAAGACGCCCAACGGCCACCACGAGCTGGTGCTGAACTGGATCACCCCGCACCAGAAGTGGGGCATCCACAGCACCTACACCGACAACCTGCGCATGCTGACGCTGTCGCGCGGTGGCCCCCACGTCTGGGTGTCGGAGATCGAGGCGAAGCAGGCCGGGCTGGTGGATAACGACTGGGTCGAAGTGTTCAACGTCAACGGCACGCTCACGGCCCGCGTGGTGGTCAGCCAGCGGGTGCCCAAGGGCATGTGCCTGATGTACCACGCTCAGGAAAAGATCATCAACGTGCCGGGCGCCGAGGTGAGCGGCTTCCGCGGCGGCATCCACAACTCGGTGACGCGCACCATCACCAAGCCCACCCACATGATCGGCGGCTACGCGCAGCTGGCCTACGGCTTCAACTACTACGGCACGGTCGGCTCCAACCGCGACGAATACGTGATCGTGCGCAAGATGAAGAAGGTGGACTGGATGGAAGGTCCGTTGGTCGAGCGCTGATCGACAGGGTTTTGAGGGCGGTGTCTCCCGCTGCCCTCGCCCGCGTCACCTCTCTCCGACGCGGGTTTTTTACACAACGACCAGGGCGCCTGCCCCGGTCAGGCAAGGAGTCAAAAATGAAAGTGCGTGCGCAAATTGCCATGGTGCTGAACCTCGACAAGTGCATCGGCTGCCATACCTGCTCGATCACCTGCAAGAACGTGTGGACCTCGCGCGAAGGCATGGAATACGTCTGGTTCAACAACGTCGAGTCGAAGCCCGGCATCGGCTATCCCAAGCAGTGGGAAAACCAGGACGTGTGGAACGGCGGCTGGAAGCTGAAAGGCGACGGCAAGCTGGTACCGCGCCAGGGCAGCAAGCTGAAAATCCTAGCCAACATCTTCAGCAATCCCAACCTGCCCGAGATCGACGACTACTACGAGCCGTTCACCTACGACTACCAGCACCTGCAGAAGGCGCCGCTGTCCGAGACGCCGCCGACCGCGCGCCCGATCTCGGCCATCACCGGCGAGAAGATGGACAAGATCCACTGGGGCCCGAACTGGGAAGACGACCTTGGCGGCGAGTTCTCCTCGCGCGGCCGCGACAAGAACTTCGACAACGTGCAGAAGGAAATGCACTCGACCTTCGAGAACACCTTCCTGATGTACCTGCCGCGCCTGTGCGAGCATTGCCTCAACCCGACCTGCGTCGCCTCCTGCCCCTCCGGCTCGATCTACAAGCGCGAAGAGGACGGCATCGTGCTGGTCGACCAGGACAAGTGCCGCGGCTGGCGCATGTGCATCTCCGGCTGTCCCTACAAGAAGATTTATTTCAACTGGAAGAGCGGGAAGGCCGAGAAATGCATCTTCTGCTATCCGCGCATCGAGGCGGGCCAGCCGACCGTGTGCTCGGAATCCTGCGTCGGCCGCATCC
Organism: Thiobacillus sp.; assembly: GCA_019459325.1. Taxonomy (GTDB): domain Bacteria; phylum Pseudomonadota; class Gammaproteobacteria; order Burkholderiales; family Thiobacillaceae; genus Thiobacillus. Next base: position 81,460 of record JAIBFA010000054.1, on the reverse strand, counting down.
GCTACCTTGGCGTGATCCTGTATGACGCCGACCGCATCGAAGAGGCCGCCAGCGTCGCCGACGAGAAGGAACTCTACGAGGCGCAGCTGAAGATCTTCCTCGACCCCAGCGATCCCGCGGTGATCGCCGCCGCGCGTGCCGAAGGCATCCCGGAAGCCTGGCTTGACGCCGCGGTGAAGTCGCCCGTCTACAAGATGGCGATCGACTGGAAGATCGCCTTCCCGCTGCACCCGGAATACCGCACGCTGCCGATGGTGTGGTACGTGCCGCCGCTCTCCCCGATCCAGGCGGCCGCCGAATCCGGCAAGATGGGGATGAACGGCATCATTCCCGACACCAAGTCGCTGCGCATTCCGATCACCTACCTCGCCAACCTGTTGACCGGCGGCAAGGAAAAACCGGTGATCACTGCGCTCGACCGCCTGCTCGCAATGCGCGCCTACATGCGCGGCAAGTCGGTGGAAGGCATCCCCAATACCGCCGCGCTCGACCAGGTGGGCCTGACTTCGGCGCAGGCCGACGAAATGTACCGCTACCTGGCGATTGCCAACTACGAGGACCGCTTCGTCATCCCCAGCACCCACCGCGAAGAGACGATCAATACCTTCGAGGAAAAGTCGAGCTGCGGCTTCACCTTCGGCAACGGCTGCTCGGACGGCGTTTCCAAGACCACCCTGTTCGGCAACCGCAAAAACTCGGTGCCGGTCGACCTGTCGCAGCTGCACGCCAAGAAGAAAACCGGTTAAGGAGCCACCCGATGAAAACCTTCAAAGTCATTTCACTGCTGCTGATGTATCCGGAATCCGACTGGCTGGCGGCGCTGCCCGAGATGCATGCCGTTCTGGTGGACGAAGCCGGCCTCAACGGCGATGCGTCCACCCGCATGGCGCCGCTGTTCGACCTGTTGCATGAAACCCGCCTCATCGCGCTGCAGGAAAACTACGTCGCCACCTTCGACCGCAATCCCTCGCATTCGCTGCACCTGTTCGAGCATATCCACGGCGAATCGCGCGACCGTGGCTCGGCGATGATCGACCTGCTGAACGAATACTGGAAGTACGACTTCGACGCCAGTTCCTCGGAATTGCCGGACTACGTTCCGCTGTTCCTCGAATTCCTCTCGCTCTTGCCGGTCGAGGAGGCTCTGGCGCTGCTAGGCGACGCCGTCCACGTGCTCGCCACCATCGGCCGCAAGCTCGACGCCAACGGCAGCCCGTACGCCACCGCGTTCCAGGTGCTGGAAGCGCTGTCGCCGGTGGCGGCGCAGGAACTCGTCGAACCGCCGGTGCGCGACATGGACGAGGCGATGGAGATGTTCGGCCCGTCGGTCGATGGCGTGGAGCCTCTGCTCAAGCCGGGCCCGCAGGTGGTGCAGATGCCGGCCTCGCGCCGCCAGCCTGTCGCCGCGACGACGCATTGAATGCAATGATTTCTGGAGGATAGAAAAATGTCCTACTCGCAAACTTTCCTGTTCGGGATCTATCCCTACATCGCCCTGTCGATTTTCTTTCTCGGCAGCCTGATCCGCTTCGACCGCGAGCAGTACACGTGGAAGAGCGACTCGTCGCAGCTGTTGCGGCGCGGACAGCTACGCTTGGGCAGCAACCTGTTCCACATCGGCGTGCTGTTCCTGTTCTTCGGCCACTTCGTGGGCATGCTGACGCCGCACTTCCTCTATGAGCCTTTCATCAGCGCAGGCGCCAAGCAGATCCTCGCCATGGTCTCGGGCGGCACTGCGGGCGTGCTGGCCTTCATCGGGCTGTCCCTGCTGCTGCATCGCAGGCTGACCGAACCGCGCATCCGCGCCACCTCGAAGCCCAGCGACATCCTGATCCTGGTGCTGCTGTGGCTGCAGCTCCTGCTCGGTCTCGCGACCATCCCGCTCTCGGCGCAGCATCTGGACGGCAGCATGATGATCCGTCTGGCCGAATGGGGGCAGCACATCGTCACCTTCCGCGGCGGTGCAGTCGAGCTGCTCGAGGGCGCGGGGTGGATCTTCAAGATGCACCTGTTCCTAGGCATGACGATCTTCCTCGTCTTCCCGTTTACCCGACTGGTGCACGTGTGGAGCGGCTTTGCCGCAGTGACCTACGTGGCGCGTGCCTGGCAACTGGTGCGTCCGCGCGCCTGACCTTTATGCCCTTCAGGGTGCAAACTGATTAAAGGAGACTGAAATGACTCATGTTGTCATCCTGGGTGCCGGCATTGCGGGCGTATCCGCGGCCTACGCACTGAAAGCCAAACTGGGTCCGCGCGACGAGGTGACGGTGGTGTCGGACAAGCCCTACTTCCACTTCGTGCCGTCGAACCCCTGGGTCGCGATGGGCTGGCGCGAGCGCTCCGACATCGCCTTCCCGATCGGGCCTTACCTCGAATCGCGTGGCATCAAGTTCATCCACAGCGGGGTCAAGCGCATCCAGCCCGACGTCATCCAGGTTGACCTGGAGAACGGCGACGTGCTGTTCTACGACTATCTCCTGATCGCCACCGGCGCGGCCAGCATGACGGACGAGGTTCCCGGTCTTGCCGAACACACCCAGTCGGTGATCCACGTCGACCAGGCCGAGCGTGCCCTGGCGGCATATCGCGAATTCGTGCGACATCCCGGGCCGATCGTGATCGGTGCGGCGCCCGGCGCCAGCGTGCTGGGACCGCTCTACGAATACGCCTTCCTGATCGATGCCGACCTCAAGCGCCGCAACATCCGCGAGCGGGTGACGATCACCCTGGTGACACCCGAACCCTGGCCCGGACACCTCGGACTGGGTGGCGAAGGCGCCAGCCGCGGTGCGGTGACCGCTGCGCTGGTCGACACCAAAATCAGCGTGATCTGCAACGCGCGCACGCTGCGTATCGACAAGGACACCATCCATATTATGGAGGTGGATGTGTCCGGCAACGAAAAGCAGACCCACACCCTGCCCTATGCCTATTCGGTGTACTGGCCGGCCTTCGGCGGCGTCCCCGGCGTGCGCTCCGCGGGCGGGCTGGTCAATGAGCGCGGTCTGGTGGTGGTGGACGAGTATCTGCGCAACCCCGACTACCCCAATGTGTTTGCCCTCGGCGCCTGCGTGGCGCAGCCGGCGGTGGACAAGACCCCGGTGCCGGTGGGCGCGCCCGATTCGGTGTACTCCATCTCGAAAGCCGGCGAGATCGTGGTGCAGAACATCCTTGCCCAGATCGGCGACGCGCCTTTGGTGAGCTACGTTCCGCAGCGCGCGAAGTGGCTGACCGACATGGGCAACACCGGGGCCGCCTATCTGTCGGAACCGCAGGTGCCGCTGCGCGACATCAACTGGATGCGCCAGGGGCGGTGGGTGCACCAGGCCAAGGTCGATTTCGAAAAGTATTTCGTCAACAAGATTCGTCTGCAGCCGGCAAGCCAGGCGCCTTCGACCGCAACCAGGATTGCCGACGTGATGAGCCGCGTACTGTCCGGGACGGGCGCCACCACGCCTACTCCCGCCCCGGCAGGGTCAGGCAAGCCGCTGGAAATCCGCCTGCCGCAGGATCCCTGCATCGAACTGCGGGCGCTCGCCAAGTCGCTGGGACGCGAGCCCAGTACCTTGGCCGCCGAGCTGCTGGCCGCCGCGGTGTCCGACGCCAAATCTTATCTGAACGAGGCAGGGGTCGAGGCGATGGCCCTGTCGCGGCGCGAACTGCTGGTGGAAGAACTTCCGGAGCGCCAGCCTGGCGTGGAATTCCACGGCGGCGGAACCTGATTCGAGTGCAAATTTGTTTAGCCGCCTCTTGCGCGCCGTGAAAAAATAGTCTAAATATGCATATCAAATACATCATTATCTTTAAATAGGAAATGATGGAGGGACCTGAACCATGGCTGTCGAATTAACCGAACGTGATGCCGAAGGCTATCTGATCGAACCCGGCAACTGGAACGAAGACGTGGCCCGCGACTTGGCACAGGAAGAAAATATCGTGTTGAACGACGACCATTGGGATTGCATCCGCTTCATGCGCGACTATTACGAAGAACACCAGGTCGCAGCCGACGCCCGCTTCGTCATCAAGCACCTTGGCGAGCGTTTCGGGCGCGATGCGCAGAAAAAGCTGTTCGAGCTGTTTCCCTACGGCTACGTGAAGCAGGCCTGCAAGATTGCCGGCATGCGGCGGCCGCGGGCCTGGAGCACGGGCTGATCGGGCCCCTCTCGATTCGGCCGATCAAGCCTGATTTACTCAACCGTACGATCCCACGCAAAAGGAGAGCATCCATGTTCCAAAAAATCTTTGATAAAAGCGAAAACACCGCCGTGTTCATCACCGTGCTGGTCTTCATCGTTTTCCATTTCGGAATGCTCTATCTGTTCAAGATCGTGTAGCGGGCTTCTCGCCGGTGTGAGGAAACGCGAAAGCCAAAGGGCTTCTGAAGCGGACCAACGGGGTTTCCGTGTGCGCGTCCTTCGCATCGGGGCTCTTTAAAGTCTATACAGCCTTACTTGAGCTTGCACGAAGGCCACATCACACCTGGCCACAGAAGTACCGAAAAACGCTGTACGAAGGAGACAACAAATGATCGAACCTGTTGCGTTGAAAGACTTCTTTCTCACTTTTTTCTCTGCCGCCATGGTGATCATGACCGGCGGCCTGTATGCCCTGCTGTTCGCCTGGGGACGCATCAAGAGCCGTCCTGGTTTCATGCAACTGGCCTACCTCTCTTATCTTGGCCTGTTCGTCTCGGTCATGACGCTGGCTTATACCGCCAACCTCTTCAATACCGGTTTCTGGACCGTCATCGTCGTCCTCATGCTCATCGGGTATCTGCTCGCCCCCCATGCCATCTGGCATTTGTGTGTCGGGACGCATCAGGACGAATTGGCCGACGAGGCCGCGTCGGTCAAAGCTTTTTCAACTGTTGTTAAATCAAGGGGGGTATGACCATGTCAAAAGAAATATGGTGGGCATCCGAATCCTTTTGGCGGAAAAATGCCATCTGGATCACGGCAGGCTCATTTCTTGTTCTAATTTTCCTGACCTTCGATACGGTGAGTCAGATCACGGCGGGCGGCAAGCGGGTGCCCGGCTACTCGGTGATCAACCACCGGATCACCTATGAGTTCGACGAGAGCCGCAACATGCAGGTTCCGGTAATTGGCGTCGAGGAACCGCTGTTCGGCCAGAAGCTGACCGAGGAGGAAGCGCAGGCCCTGGTCACCCGGGGCAAGCTCACCACCCAGGCGAAAAACTGCATGAACTGCCACACCCTGCTCGGCAACGGCGCCTACTACGCCCCCGATCTCACCAAGTCCTGGCTCGATCAATCCTGGGGTTCCAAGGACATCCGCGAGCAGGAAATGGTGGACTTCCTCATGAACCCGCAGGATCGCCTGCACAACGGTCTGGGTCGCAGGATGCCGAACCTGAACATTACCGAAGAAGAGGCGCGCGCGACGATCGCCTTCCTGAAGTGGATGTCATCGATCGACACCAACGGTTTCCCGGCCAACTTCGTTTCCATTGATCAGGAGAATTGAGATGGCTGTAATAGGAAAACTCGATAGCTCCAATTTGAACGGTGGCCAGAAACTAGGGTTGAAGTACTTCTCTGTCGCCGTAGTGCTCTTCGGTGCACAAGTCCTGTTCGGCCTGCTGGCCGGTCTGCAATTCCTGTACCCGGACCTCCTGTTCGGCGTCCTGGACTTTTCCGTCAACCGCATGGTGCACATCAATGCGATGGTCGTCTGGCTGTTGTTCGGCTTTATCGGCTCGTCGTACTGGCTGCTCGAGGATGAGTCTGGTGTCCCTGTCGTCGGATTGAAACTGGGTAACCTGGGCTTCTGGATACTAACGCTGGCCGTCGTCGTCGTGGTGCTGGTCTATCTGCTGATTCAGATCGGCGATGGCACGCATACCTCGATCTGGCTGATCAACGAGGGACGTGAATACATCGAAGCGCCACGCTGGGCGGATATCGGCATCGTCGTTTGCGTACTGGTGTTCTTCTACAACGTTGCCGCGACCTTCACCAAAGGCCGTTTCACCGGTGTCGGCGGCGTGCTGGTGCTCGACCTGGTCGCCTTGGCGGGCATCTACCTGGCGGGCATGTGGTTCACCCCCAACATCTCCATGGACCAACACTGGTGGTGGTGGGTGATCCACCTTTGGGTGGAAGCGACCTGGGAAGTGCTGGTCGGCTGTCTGATGGCCTACGGTCTGATGAAGACCCTGGGTGTGCGCCGCAAGATCGTCGAGACCTGGCTGTACATCGAAGTCGCGCTGATGTTCGGCTCCGGCATTCTCGGCCTCGGCCATCACTATTTCTGGATCGGCACACCGGAGTACTGGTTCGCCATCGGTGGCTTCTTCTCAGCGCTGGAACCCGTTCCGCTGGTTGCCATGGTGGTGCATGCGGTGTTTGACGCCGGCCATCACAAGCTGAAGAGCACCAACCACCCCGCCCTGGCCTGGATCATTGCGCAAGCCTTCGGCAACTTCTTCGGCGCCGGTGTATGGGGTTTCATGCACACCCTGCCGCAGATCAACCTGTACACCCACGGCACCCAGTGGACCGCTTCGCATGGCCACTTCGCCTTCTTCGGTGCCTACGTCACCATGGTCATCGCGTTCTTCTATATCGCGGTCCAGAAATGGCGTGGAAACGTGTACATGAGCGGCAACATTGCCGGGGGAGCCTGGAAGTGGAAATGGGCGCTGGCCCTGCTGCATATCGGTATGCTCGCCATGACCATGGCCCTGCTGATCTCGGGCTACGAGCAGTCGCACATCGAGCGCGCCATCGGCGGTTCCGATTGGGTGGCTTACTTCACCGCCCAGGCGCATCCGTGGTTCGTGCAGGGCATGAAGTGGCGTCAGATCGGTGGCTGGATATTTGCCGCGGGCTTCGTACTGCTGGTGTGGGATCTGCTCACCATCGGCAAACGCGAAACGCGTCCCGCGCAAGCGTTGGTTCAGATTGACTAAGCAAGACTTCTCCTTCCCCGTGCAGAACGGGGAAGGAGTCACAGCGTTTCAAACTTTGAATCGGGAGCTCGTATGAAAACCTCACTGAAATACACCCTCTCCGCCCTGGCAAGCCTGCCTTTGGCGATATCGATGGCCTTTGCCGCGGATGCTCAAAAAGTGCAGCCTCCAACGGCAGAAACGAAATATCTGGAAGGGGGCGGATCCTCGCTTGCCGAGACGGAAATGTATCAAACCACCGACCCCAAGGCACCGCCCATGACCAAGGTCGAGTTCGATCAGGCTCGGCAAATCTATTTCGACCGCTGCGCGGGTTGTCACGGCGTGCTGCGCAAGGGCGCGACCGGCAAGCCGCTGCTGCCGGAAGACATGCAGAAGCTGGGCACCGAGTCGCTGAAGGTCTTCATCCATTACGGTACGCCCGGCGGCATGCCCGGCTTTGGCAGTGCCAACGAAATGACCGAAAAGCAGATCGAGGAGATGGCGCGTTACATCCAGCAGCCCCCTCCCACCCCGCCCGAATGGGGCATGAAGGAAATGCGGGCAAGCTGGAAAGTGATCGTGCCGGTGGACAAACGGCCCAAGAAGCAGATGAACAAGCTGGATCTGCCCAACTTGTTCTCGGTGACGCTGCGTGACTCCGGCGAAGTGGCGCTGATCGACGGCAAGAGCAAGGAGATCGTCGCCGTTCTCAAGACCGGCTTCGCGGTGCACATCTCGCGCATTTCAAAATCCGGCCGCTACCTGTACACCACCGGACGCGATGGCCTGATCAACCTGATCGACCTGTGGATGGAAACCCCCTCCACGGTGGCCACCATCCGCACCGGCTCCGATGCGCGGTCCATCGACACCTCCAAGTTCAAGGGCTATGACGACAAGCTGGCCATTGCCGGTACCTACTGGCCGCCCGCCTATGTGCTGATGGACGGCCCGACCCTGGAGCCGCTGAAGGTCATGTCCACCCGGGGCTACACCTATGACGAGCAGGAATACCACGCCGAGCCGCGTGTGGCTTCCATCGTCGCCTCGCACATCAAGCCCGAGTTCGTGGTCAACGTGAAGGAAACCGGCAAGGTGCTGCTGGTCGACTACAGCGACATCAAGAACCTGAAAACCACCGAGATCGAAGCCGAGCGCTTCCTGCACGATGGGGGCTGGGATTCCTCCAAGCGCTATTTCCTGGTCGCGGCCAACATGCGCGATACCGTTTCGGTGATTGACACCAAAGACGGCAAGCTGGCTGCCAACGTCAAGGTTGGCGTCAAGCCCCACCCGGGCCGCGGTGCCAACTGGAAAGACACCAAGTACGGTCCGGTCTGGGCCACCGGCCACCTCGGTGACGAGACGATCGCGGTGATCGGTACCGACCCGGCGAAGCACAAGGCCAATGCCTGGAAAGTGGTGCGCACCCTGAAGAACCACGGCAATGGTTCCTTGTTCATCAAGACGCATCCCAAGTCCAGCAACCTATGGGTGGACGCTGCCCTGTCGCCGGATGACGATGCCCAGCAATCCATTTCGGTGTTCGATCTGAAGAACCTCGACAAGCCGGCACAGGTGATCAACCTAGCCAAGCTGGCCGGGATCACCAAGGGGCGCGTGACGCATCCGGAATACAACCGTGCCGGAGACGAAGTGTGGTTCTCGGTATGGGGACCGAAAACCGGTGAATCGGCCATCGTCGTCATGGATGACAAGACGCGCAAGCTGAAAGCCGTGATCAAGGACAAGCGCCTGGTCACGCCTACCGGCAAGTTCAACGTCTACAACACCCAGCACGACGTGTATTAAAAGTAGTGCCCCGCCCGGCTATGGCCGGGCGGGTTTGCGCGCCGCCCAGCACCAGGACTGCGCGCAAACCCGAAAGGAAATCAGCTATGCAACGGCATTCTCGCGGCACCGGCATTTCGACTGGCGAAGCTTCAATTGACGCCGAATCCAGCCCCCGGCCATTGCTTTCGTTTCTGCTTGATCTCGGCGTCATCGCAACATTCGCCGTTGCCATGCTGGCGCTGATTGCGATGGTCAATCCGGCGCTGGCTGATGTGCCTGCGCACGCGCCCTCGTCCGAACGCCAGCTTATCGGGGCTTGCCCTTGACCTTGTCGGGTAAGGGGCGCCGCGCGCACCGCGCACTCTCCGCGCTGGGGGTGTTGTTCGCTGTAGGCCTGGCCCACGCCGCCCCTGACGCGGAAAAACTCTACCAAACCCATTGCCTGTCCTGCCACGCGCCCAACCGGCTGGGCGGCATGGGACCGGCCTTGCTGCCGGATTCGCTCGCGCGGCTGAAGCAGCCGGACGCCGCCCGGGCCATCGCCGACGGCCTGCCGGCGACGCAGATGCCGGCATTCAAGACCCTGCTGCAGCTCGACGAGATCGAGGCGCTGGCGGAGTGGATCTATACGCCGCCCAAGCTGCCGCCGCAGTGGGACGCCAGCGACATCCGCGCCTCCCGCATCGTCAATCCTGATGGCGTCGACCTGCCCGCCAAACCGGTGTTCAAGGCCGACCCGATGAATCTGACCCTGGTCGTCGAACACGGCGATCATCACATCACGGTGCTGGACGGCGATGTGATGGAGCCGATCGCCCGCTTCGCCACCCGCTACGCGCTGCACGGCGGCCCCAAGTTCACACCCGACGGCCGCTTCGTCTACTGGGCCAGCCGCGATGGCTGGATCACCAAATTCGACCTGTGGAACCTGAAGGTGGTCGCCGAAACGCGCGCCGGCCTCAACACCCGCAACCTGGCCGTCTCCTCCGACGGCAAGGTGGTCATGGTCGCCAACTACCTGCCGCATAGTCTGGTGGCGCTGGATGGCAAGGATCTGTCGCTGATCAAGCTGATCCCGGTGGTCGGCAAGAGCGGCAAAACCTCGCGCGTTTCCGCCGTCTACGACGCCCGCCCGCGCAACAGCTTCATCGCCGCGCTGAAGGACATTCCGGAAGTCTGGGAAATCCCCTACGACGGTCGCCCGGTCTACAAGGGTCTGGTGCACGACTATCAGTTCAAGGAAGCCATCGCCGAGCCCGGCCCGCTGCCGGTGCGGCAAATCGTGCTGGACGACACGCTCGACGATTTCTTCTTCGACCAGAATTACGATTACATTCTCGGCGCCTCGCGCAGCAGTCCGAAAGGCCAGGTCATCCACCTCGGCGCCGGCCGCAAGATCGCCGATCTGGACCTGGCCGGCATGCCGCATCTGGGCTCCGGCATCACTTGGGACTGGCAGGATGCGGCAGGCAAAACGCATCGCGTGATGGCTACGCCCAATCTGAAGGACGGCCTGATCTCGGTGATCGACATGAAAACCTGGAAGACCCTCAAGACCCTCCCCACCCTCGGCCCCGGCTTCTTCCTGCGCGGGCACGAAAATTCAGCCTATGTCTGGGCCGACGTGTTCAGCGGACCGAACAAGGACGCCATGCACGTCATCGACAAGCAGAGCCTGGAAATCGTCGCCACGCTGCGCCCGGAACCCGGCAAGACCACGATGCATGTGGAATTCGACCGCTACGGTAAATACGCGCTGGTGTCGCTGTGGGAAATGGACGGCGCGCTGATCGTCTACGACGCGAAATCGCTGAAGGAGATCAAGCGCCTGCCGATGAAGCGCCCGGTCGGCAAATACAATGTGTGGAACAAGACCCGGCTGTCGGAGGGAACCAGCCATTGAACTTCCTTCTGGGCGAGCAAGCTCGCTCTTATTATTGGCGCAGTGGAATCAAGACCAACGGCACATTGAAGTCCAGGGAGCAATAAAAATGGATCAGCTGATCAAGACAGCAGGCAGGATTCTAATGGTCTCCGCCTGCATGGCGGCGCCCCTCCACGCAGCCGAAATCACCGAGAGCAGCGCCCCGGTCGAGTTGGACGTCATGGTCGTTACGGCAACCCGGTCGGCGCAGTCGCTGGCCGATGCGCCGGCTGCCGTGAGCGTTGTCGATGAAAAGAAAATCGAGTCAAAGAATGTTTCGCGCCTGGGCGATGCGCTCGATCAGGTGCCCAGCCTGTATCTGCAGAATGGCGCATTCGGCCCGTCGCAAGGCACCTCCGGAACGAGCGGCATGTCGCTGCGGGGTATCGACCAGAGCAGAACCCTGATCCTGCTCGACGGCCAGCCAATCCAGGACGCCAGCTCCGGCAAGGTGAACTGGCGCATTCCCTTCACCGATGACATCGAGCGCATCGAGGTCGTCCCCGGCGCGTTCTCGTCGCTCTACGGCAGCAATGCCATCGGCGGTGTCATCAACATCATCACCAAACAGCCGGACAAGCGCGAGTTCAGCGTCAAGCTGAAAAAGGGCTGGAATGATCTGAGCGGCGAGGACGGCAGCGTCTATTTCCGCGATACGCTGGAGAGCGGCCTGGGCATCGTCGCCGGCGTGGGGTATCAGAAGCGCGACAGCTATGTGAACGAGTTCGTCGTCAAGACACCCGTCGCGGGTCCGGGAGCCATCCCCGTCACCGGCTGGCAGGCCACCACCTCGCGTGACGGCACGCCTGCCTATCTCGTGGGCGACAAGGGCACGACGCCCTGGACGTCGGCCCATGCCACGCTCAAGCTGTCCTACAAGCTCGACGCCCGCGACAAGGTCTTTGGTGGCGTGAGCTGGCAGGAAACCGAGCAGGACTACACCCCCTTCAATACCTATCTGCGGAACGCCGCGGGAACGCCGGTATCAAGCGGAAATCTCGATATCGACGGCCAGCGGGTCAATCTGTCGTTATTCGATTTTCTCAACAACTCGCCGCTCCATGAATCGGCCACCCGCTATTTCGCTGGCTATGAAGGCAGGATCGGCACTGACAAACTGCTCAAGATCGACCTCGCCAAAATCGTTCGCGAATACAGTTTCACCGCCGCCAGCCCCACGTCGCCAAGTTTTGAAGGCGGGCCGGGAACGCTCACCGACACGCCCAATTCCGGCCTCGACGGCAGCATCCAACTGAGCTTCCCGATGGGCGAGCGGCACTTCTGGGTGACGGGGCTTGCGCTCCACCGCGACGAGGTGAATCAGAAAATCTATACGCTTTCCAACTGGCGCGACGATGATTCCCAAACAACCCTGAACAATGGTTACAACGGCAACTCGACCACGATATCGCTGTTCGCTCAGGACGAAATCGCGCTGACCGACACGCTCAAGGCTTATCTCGGCGGGCGTTGGGATTACTGGGAAACCAAGGGGGATTTCTTCAACACCACCACGTCCTCGACGTTCCCTGGCCGCAGCGATTCCGCCCTCAGCCCGAAGCTCTCCCTGGTTTACAAACCCGTCGAAGCCGCCACCCTGCGGACCTCGTTCGGGCGTTCCTTCCGCGCCCCACCCAATCTGGACCTCTACTCGACCACAACCGTACGCTGCATCCGCGATGACGGCTCCGCCGGCAACTGCACCGCCCAAGCCAATCCCGATCTCGAACCCGAGACCGGAACGACCTGGGAAGTGGGCGGGGAATGGCGATTCACGAAATCAACCGTGGCCGGCCTGACCTTGCACGAAACTCGGCTCAAGGATCTGATTTATACCAAACGCACCCCGGTAAACTTAATCGAACGCATCAATGCGGGCGAGGCACGGGTTCGCGGCATCGAGCTCACGGCCCGGACTCGCCTGACCCCATGGCTGGAACTCGACGCCAACTACGCCTGGATCGATTCGGAGATGCTGGAAAACGATGCAGACCCTTCCAGCGTGGGCAAGCGCCTGACCAACTCGCCCGAGCACATCGCCGGCATCGGGCTGACCGCACAGCGCGGACCCTGGAGCGGCACGCTGAACGCGCGCTACGTGAGCCACGTGTTCTTCACCGCGGCAAATACCGACGTGGTCGAAGGCGTACCCGGCAGCTATGACGCCTACACCGTGGTCAACGCCAAGGCGGGCTACGCTTTCTCCAAAAACGTGAAGGCATCGCTGGCCATCAACAACCTGCTGGATGAAGACGCCTATTCCTTCTTCCTGCTGCCGGGCCGCAGCGCGGTCGCCGAACTGGATTTCTCTTTCTAGTGCCCTATGTCTTCACCGCTCAACCCGCCCAGTCGCCCCTCAGGATTCGCGCCGTTTGCCCTCGGCTTCCGGCCTTTTTTCCTCGCCGCCGGATTGTTCGCCATCGTGCTGCTGGGGCTGTGGCTGGCCATCCTGCAGGGCCGGATCGCAACCGGGCCGCTGGCCCCTGCCATCTGGCACGGCCATGAAATGCTGTTCGGCTTCACCGTGGCGGTGATCGCCGGCTTCCTGCTCACCGCCGCGCAGAACTGGACCGGCATCCGCACGCCATCGGGCACGCCGCTGGCCGCGCTGTTCATGCTGTGGCTGGCGGGGCGGCTGGGCTTCCTGGTTCCGGGCCTGCCGCCGGGACTGGTCGCGCTGGTCGACCTGGCTTTTCTGCCGGTACTTGCGCTGGCACTGGCGTGGCCGATCATCAAGGCGAAGCAGCTGAACAATGCCCCCTTTCCCATCATGCTGCTGGCGCTGGCGGCGGCCAATGCGCTGGTGCATGGGGAAGCGCTCGGCTGGACCGCTGCCACTGCCAGCCTGGGCCTGCATCTGGCCGCCTACGTGGTGGTGATGATGATGGTGGTGATGAGCGGGCGGGTGATCCCCAGCTTCACCGACAACAAGCTGCGTACCCATGCCCGCCGCTGGAAAATCATCGAATGGCTGGCGTCGGTCGCCACCCTCGGCGCGCTGGTCGCCGCGCTGCTCGTACCCGACTCGCGCCTCACTGCGCTGCTCGCCGCCATCGCGGCGGCGGTTCATCTCATCCGGCTGGCAGGCTGGTACACCGGCAAGTTCTGGTCGGTGCCGCTGCTGTGGATCCTGCATCTGGGCTATGCCTGGATCGCACTCGGCTTCGCGCTGCTGGCGCTGTCGGCTGCGGGGGTGAGCGGTGCGGCCGGCGCTTCACTGCATGCTTTCACTACCGGCGGAATCGGCGTGCTGACCCTGGGCATGATGGCGCGGGTGTCGCTCGGCCACACCGGCCGCCTGCTGGAAGCGGCACCGCTGATGACGCTGGCCTTCGTGGCGATCAATCTCGCGGCACTCATCCGCGTCGTGCTGCCGCTGTTCTTCCCCGCGGCCTATGCGCAGGGCATGGCCGCTGCCGGGCTGATGTGGATCGCCGCGTTCGGCCTGTTCGCCGCGATCTACACGCCTATCCTGCTGCGCCCCCGGGTCGACGGTAAGCCGGGTTGACTGGCGCCCTCTCAACCCGTCAGCCACGTGCCTAAGCGGCGTGGCTGACCTGACGTAACCGCGCGCCAGCTTTGCGAAGGCGCGACCTGCGGCCTCGTGCCGGGCCGGGCCCGTCCGGATATACAATTGAGTCCTTGTTTTTTTCATGGCGTGACGCCTTATGTCCCCTGCCCGCTGCGAAGCCTGGCTGACCCAAAAGCGCCGCCGGAACAGCGTCCTGCATGATGGCGGCATGCAGCGCACACCGATCTGCCGCACCGGACGGCCACGCTCGATGGCCGTGGAATGACAGACACAATGGTGGGCGTAAACCTGACTCACAGGCGGTTGCGGACGTCATGAACCGGCTAATGGAACGCCTGGCGAGTCCGCGTACGGCAGGCCTGCTCGTGGTGTTGCTGATGCACGGCGCCGTGCTTTATGGCCTGTGGAACCTTCGCGTGATTCCGCATCCGGCCGAAACGGTGACCCTGTTCGTGAACTTGATCAACCCGCCGCCTCCCGAATCGAGGCCCCAGTCTGTCCCGCCGCCCAGGCCCAGCAGCAAGCCGATCAAGCAGGAAGCGGCCCGCCCGGTCGAGCCCCGGCACTACCACCTGGCGGCGGAAGCGCCGGTCACGTCGCCAACCGAAGCGGTGGAACCCCTGCCGCCGCCCGAGCCGGTGGTGGCCGCGCCCCAGTCCGGGTCGCCGGATCTGCTGTCTTCTTCTGCCCCACCCAAGTCCACCGGACCGGTAAGCCTGGCATCGGAACTGAGGATGGCCTGCCCGCAACGCACACCCCCGCCCTACCCGCTCCTGTCACGCAGACTGGGGGAATCCGGCAAGGTCGTGCTGCGGGTGGAACTGGATGAAACGGGACGCGTGAGTGCAGCGCAGGTGATCAGCAGCAGCGGTTTCGACCGCCTCGACGCAGCCGCGCTGGCGGCCGTTCGCACATGGCGTTGCCGCCCCGCGCTTCGTGACGGCCAGGCCGTCCGTGCGGTGGCGGTACAACCCTTCGATTTCACTTTGGAATAACCCTGATCATGGAAAACAGCCTGGGCTTTGCCCACTTCCTCTCGCAGACCGATACGCTCGGCCACATTGTGCTTTTGCTGCTGCTCGGACTTTCAGTCGCCAGCTGGTATCTGATTGCGACCAAGTCACTCGAGAATTATCTGGCTGGGCGCCGCGCCGAAGCCTTCCTCAAACAGTTCTGGGCGGCCGATTCGCTGCAGGACGTGAGCAGTGCGCTGCGGCAGCAGCCGGTGGACAACGCGTTTGCCAGGCTGGCCCACGAAGCGCTCGAAGCGGCCAACAACCACCGGGACGGCATGCAGAAGCTGGCCGCAGCAGGCGGCTTGGGCGAGTTCCTCACCCGTCTGCTGCGCAACGGCATCGATCAGGAAGCGTCGCGCGTGGAGCAAGGCCTCACCGTGATGGCCTCGGCCGGCTCCACAGCGCCCTACATCGGTTTGTTCGGCACCGTCTGGGGGATTTATCACGCGCTGGTCAACATCGGCTTGTCGGGCCAGGGCACGCTGGACAAGGTGTCGGGCCCGGTCGGCGAGGCACTCATCATGACCGCCGTCGGCCTGGCGGTCGCCATCCCCGCGGTGCTGGCCTACAACGCGTTCACCCGCCGCAACCGGGTCTGGCTGGCCAGGCTCGATGCCTTCGCACACGACCTGTACACGGTGATCACCGTGGGCGAAAAAGCCAACAGCTCGGCGGGCGAGGCGAGCCCGCTGCACGCAGCGCACAAGCCGGAACAGCGCGCAAGCGCGAAGGGGTAAGCCCATGGCCATGGGAAGCTTCGATCCGCGCCGCCATCAAGGTCCGATGGCGGAAATCAACGTGGTGCCGCTGGTGGACGTGATGCTGGTGTTGCTGGTGATCTTCATCATCACCGCGCCCCTGCTCACCCACTCCGTCAAGATCGATCTGCCCAAGGCCAGCAGTACGCCCAACATCACCCAGCCCGAGCATATAGAGTTCGGCATTCGCGATAACGGCGATCTGTTCTGGAGCGGCGAGAAGGTGATGGCGGAACAGCTGGCATCACGCTTTGCCGTCGAGGCAAAGAAGCAGCCGCAACCTGAACTGCATATTCGTGCCGACCGCCACGCGCACTACGAAACGGTGGCCCAGGTGATGTCGGCTGCCGCGAAAGCGGGTCTGCTGCGCATCGGATTCGTGACCGACCCGAGTGGCACGGGAAGCGCAACGGGGCCTGACATGATTCAAGAAAAAGACCGGATCGCCCAGCCGGAGTGACCCTCCGGCCAGCCGTTTGATTACGGTTCGCGCGCCTGGCCCGTGGCGGGTTCCGCGACCGGCTCCTGCGGATGATCCGAATCCAGCGGCAGTTTGCGAACCGGCGGAAACTCGGGCCGCGGTCGCATGGGCGTCGAGCTCGTCAGCCAGTACACCCAGGCCATACTGGCAAGAACCAGCAATATGATGATCAACGGCCCTTTCGGGAGGCGCCGCCTCGGCGTGGACGGTGATGCGTTGTCGGGTTTCGTATTCATGGTGTCATGGCGTTCCGAGTAACAGTCTCAACCTTATCAACAAATACGAATCGCGGTACATTTCGATCCTGTTTTTTATCCCCGTTGTGCCGCGCATTGACGCGTGCGGCACAACGGATACAGGCTGCGCTCCCGCCCCCTATTCCTGACGATCTTTCCTGATTCCCATGAACCGATTCGCGTCCTTTACCCGCTGGCTCGCCCTCTGTTTGTTGTCGGGTTCGGTGCTGGCAGCCTCGCCCGACGGCGTGGTGGCGGTATCCCATCCCGCCGCGGCCGCCGCCGGCGCGCGCCTGCTGGCTGCGGGCGGCAACGCCATCGATGCCGCCGCCGCGGTGCAGTTCGCGCTCAATGTCGTCGAGCCGCAGTCGTCCGGCATCGGCGGCGGGGGGTTCATGCTGATCCATCTCGCCAAGACCGGAGAAACCTTCATCGTCGATTCGCGCGAACGCGCACCGGCCAAAGCCAGCGCCGACATGTTCGCGCCCGATGGCCTGCCGATGGAATTTCCGCTGGCGTCGACCAGCGGTCTTGCGGTGGGCGTGCCCGGTACCCTGCGCGGCATCGACACCGCGCTGCGCCGCTGGGGCAGGAAAAACCTGGCTGACACGCTGGAACCCGCGATCGAACTTGCCGAACGCGGCTTTCGCGTCAACCGCTTCCTCGCCGCGGATATCGCCAACGACCACGGCCGCACGCGGATTCATCCCGAAACCGCGGCGATTTTCCGCCCCGGCGGCGTGCCGCTCGCCGAAGGCGACTGGCTGGTGCAGCCCGACCTCGCAAAAACCCT
Organism: Thiobacillus sp.; assembly: GCA_019459325.1. Classification (GTDB taxonomy): domain Bacteria; phylum Pseudomonadota; class Gammaproteobacteria; order Burkholderiales; family Thiobacillaceae; genus Thiobacillus. The sequence goes on along the minus strand of JAIBFA010000054.1, from coordinate 64,008 downwards.
CAAGCGCATTGCCGCCAAAGGTCCGGATGCTTTCTATCGCGGCCCCCTCGCACGGGCGATCGTCAAGGCACAGCAGCGCACCCGCAGCGAACTGGGCGAAGCCGGCCAGGGCCGCATGACCCTCGCCGATCTTGCGCAGTATCAGGTGGCTATCCGTGAACCGCTGATCGGGCATTACCGTGGCTGGACGCTGGCCGGCATGCCGCCGCCGTCTTCCGGCGGCCTCACCCTCCTGCAGATGCTGAAGCTGCTGGAACGCTTTCCGCTCGGCGACGCCACGCAAGGCTACGGCTTCGGCAGCCCGCAAACCCTGCACGCAATGATCGAGACCATGCGCCTGGCCTTTGCCGACCGCGCGGTCTGGATCGGCGACGACGATGCCGCGCCGGTGCCGCGACAGGGCCTGCTGCATCCCGGCTATCTGGCGACGCGCGCGGCCTTGATCCAGACCGACCGCCGCATGGACACGCCCCAGGCGGGCGACCCCCTGCCCTGGGAGTCAGCCGCCGCCGTGCAACCGAAACCGTCGCGTACAAAACGGGACAGCCCGCACACCACCCACTTCTCCATCGTCGACCGCTGGGGCAACGTGGTGAGCACCACCAGCACCATCGAATTCACCTGGGGATCGGGCATTACCGTGCCGGGCTATGGTTTCCTGCTCAACAACGAGTTGACCGATTTCAACTTCATGCCCGCAGCCGACGCTGTCCAGGGCAACCCCGGCGCCAACGACGTCGCGCCCGGCAAGCGCCCGCGCTCCAGCATGGCGCCGACGCTATTGTTCAAGGATGGCAAGCCCGTCGCCGCCTACGGCTCGCCCGGCGGCGCCACCATCATCAACTCCGTTCTCAACGTCACACTCAACCTCATCGACCATGGCATGAGCATGCAGCAGGCCATAGCCGCGCCGCGCCTGTCGGTAACGCACGCGGCAGGCAAGGTGAATTGCGAAGGGGGTCAGGATTTCATGCAGCCGCGCTTTGGCGTGGCCGCGCAGGACGCCCTGCGCAGGCTGGGACATGTGGGACTGGGTGGAGTTGGGACGGATGGCTGCCAGGACATGATCGGCTCGGTGCAAGCCGTCTTTATTGACCTTGCAACGGGCGAACAACGCGGTGCCGCTGACCCCCGCCGCGAGGGGACAGTGATACGGGTCAAGTCTCCTAAAGCCACGATGGAATGAGGCCGGAAGACGGACAGGTTTTCTAATAAATTACCCCCCCTCCTTTTGTGATCAGTTTGGAAAGCGCATAATTTTTCCCACGGGTAGAGCGCCATCTGCAAGACGATGGCTGTTGCATGTCGCACCCGGGCGTGCTCGATATTGGAGATGAAGCCTTGGCTATAGGTTGGATCACGGCGCTGAAGATCATTCCCTGGGGTGACGTAGTCGAGGCGGCCCCGCACATCGTCAAGGCAGCGAAGCGTCTTTTCGCCACAACCAAGGACAACGCTGCCGAAGACCCTGTCATTTCGCCCACACCCGCCAGCGCTTCCTCTCAGAACGACAAGTTCGCGCAGATGGACGAGCGCGTTCTTCATATCCAGGCGAAGGTCGATGAACTGGGGATCGAACAGAAAACGTCGGCGGAACTGATCAAATCGCTCGCTGAGCAGAATGTGCGCGTGGTCGAGGCCATTGAGATCCTTCGAATTCGAACGAAGGTTCTCATCATTGCGTGTGTTTCGTTGGGGATTGCCCTGGCGGCACTGGCGCTGTGGGTCGCGATGCAGTGAACACGCGTTCTGTCATTGGTGTCTCACCTGACACTGGGCTCTGCGATTAAACTTGTGGTCCGGTTTTGACCCGGTCAGCTCAACTGCGTCAGGCCACGAAAATCAGCCGAAACGCACTGCTGCGATGGAGTCTTCGTCGTAGAACTGCAGTTGGCGGCGCCCGGCCGACTTGGCTTTATACATGGCTTGATCGGCTCGCCTGAGCAGTTGGTCGGCGGTGACCTGGTGGCCGCAGAATGTCGTGATGCCTATGCTGGGCGTGCTGTTGCGAAGGTGTTCCCCCAGCCGATAAGGCTTGGAAAGCATGACCAGAATCTTGCTGCCCAGCTCCGCAGCCTCCACGGCGGCCGCGTCAGCGGTGTTGCCCAGATTGTCCAGAATGACGACGAATTCGTCACCCCCTAAGCGGGCAACGGTATCGCTTTCCCGGACGCTTGCGATCAGGCGGTGTGCGACCTCCATGAGCACCTGGTCGCCTGCTTCGTGACCGAGCGTATCGTTGATCATCTTGAAATTGTCCATGTCGATGAACAGCAGCGCACCGTGTCTGCCGGTGCGCTCGCTGGTGGCGAGTTGGCGGTCGAGACGGTCGAGGAGAAGGCGACGGTTTGGCAGCCCGGTCAAGGTGTCGTTGAATGCCAGATCGCGAATCATGATTTCGGCGGCCTTGCGTTCGGTAACGTCCAGGACGAGTCCGTCCAGCCATCGCGACTGGCCGTTCTGGTCAGAGGTGACGCGGCCCCGTTCGTTGACCCAGCGGGTAAAGCCATCGCTGGCCTTGATGCGGTACTCGATGCTGTATGCGCTCCGTCTGGCTATGGCTGCGGCAATTGCCTCGTTGACCTTGCGCCTGTCGTCGGGATGGATCAGGTGTGTATACGAAATTTCCCCTGACAGAAAGCGTTGGGGCGGCTCGCCGGTCAGCGCCTGGACCCCCTGACTGACCTGGAACACGGGCAATGAGGCCCCCACTTCGGAACGGAACACAGCGCCCGGAATGTTTTCGACCAGGGTCTTGTAGTTGTCGAGGCTTTGTTCGAGCTTCGCCGCTGCGTCGCGCATCTTGCGCCGGTGTCCCGCATTCATGTAGAGCACGGAAAACACCAACAGGTCGAGCGCCAGTCCGCCGAAGAGGATCACCATGGGCTGGCTGCTCGCCTCGCTTGCCTCGAATTTAGGGCTGCTGCGAAAGCGGGCTACCCAAACGTGTCCCCCGATGTGGAGCTGCATCTCGGTCACGTGTTCCGCGCTGTGGCCTGCCCGTTCAGATGAATAAAGCAGATTCTCCGGCGCAGGCACGCTATCGAACAACTTGATTTCAAGGAGCTGGGTGGGGGTATTGAACACGCCATTCAGGAGATCGAAAGAGCGAAACGGGCTATACACAAAACCGATCAAGGCATTTCGTCGTGCTGGCACCGTATCACGCGGCATATCGGTGCGATAAACGGGAAAATAAATCAGGAATCCAGGCTGCACTGTGGTGCCGGTTTCTTGCACGAGCGTGACTTTTCGCGACAGGGCAGGCTGGCCGGTATCGCGTGCGCGTTCCATGGCTTCGTGCCGCACGGGATCGGAATACATGTCGTAGCCGAACGCCCGTTGATTGCGCTCCGTGAAAGGCTCGATATAAACAATGCTACTGAGCATCTCGCGATCGCCCTCTGGATAGATCGCGTACTGGGGGAAGCCTTCCGCGCGTATGGAGCGCTCATGCGTGTACCGGGCCTCCTTGGGCACCATCAGAGCGAAGCCTGTGCCCAGGAATCCAGGTAGGGATTTGTCGAGTTCAAGCGTCTCGACATAGGCACGCCATTCCTCGCGGCTAGGCATGCCGTTCGCCGCGAAAAGTGCTGCGCCGCCGCGCAAAACCTGCTCGTAATCATGCATGCGGCTATTCAGAATGTTTTTCTGCTTTTCCGCTATACGCTGAAAATGATCATGTTGGCGACGGGACACCTCCATTTCCGACTGTCGCCATAATCCCAGCGTAAGCAGCAGCGCAAGCACCAACACGCCCCACGCGACAGCTTCGCGATCAAGGATATGGCTGATTTGCTGCCTGGCCGACGTCATGACCGCGCGCCTGTCGCGCTTGTCAGCAAATGCAGGCTTCTTTCATTTTTGATCATGGAGAAAGCGCCGGATGAGGCTTGCCCACTGGGCGCGCGTCCTCCCACTAGCGCCCGGCGCCCCAATTGTTTTGCGGTGCCAACTTGATTCATAGCCCTGCCGATCGCTCCGTATGCTCAGTGCATCATGCAAGGCCGCAGTCAGAATTACTGTAGGAAAACTCTGATTAGCCCTTAAGAAAAGGCTTTCGTATCTCTGTAAAAAAGCCAGCACGCTGGTGGCTTGGGGTTGCCCCTACGGGCGCCAAGTCGCAGCGCGGGATTGCTTGTCATTATCGCCTTTGCGCGACCGGTTTCGCGGCGCTCAACCTGGGTGCGCTGCCTGCTGACCGTGTGAGGGCCGATTGCGGAAGAAGTGCACGAACGCCTCTTTTGGCAGCGGCTTCGAATAAAAGTAGCCTTGGAAAATCTTGCAGTCATGGCATAGAAGAAAATCGAGCTGCTCGGCCGTTTCCACGCCTTCGGCCACGATATTCAGCTTGAGGATGCTTGCCATGTTCAGAATGGTGACCACCATCGCCCGATGCCCTTCATCCAGAGAAAGTGCACCGACGAATGAACGGTCGATCTTGATCTCGTCGAGAGGCAGCCGGCTCAGATTGCTCAGCGACGAGTAGCCGGTACCGAAATCATCCATCGAAAAACGGATGCCCATTGCTTTCAGCTGCTTCATCAACAAAATGACACGGTTAACGTCCTCGACCACGATCGATTCGGTGATCTCGAATACAAGCTTGTGGACCAGGTCGGCGTCCAGGTAACGCTGCATCAGGTGTTTCACCTGGGCCACGAAGTTTTGATGGGTGAACTGCCGCATGCTGATGTTGATCGAGAACTGCTCGAGCTCGATGCCTTCGTCGCGCCATGCGCGCAATGTCCTGAATCCGGTTTCGAGGATGTGGTTTCCCAGTTCGATGATCAATCCGGTCTGCTCGGCGATGGGAATGAACTGGGTCGGTGAAATCGGTCCGAGCTCAGGATTGTTCCATCGCACCAGCGATTCTGCGCCCATGATTCGTCCACTGTGGTCGAACTGCGGTTGATAGTGCAGCGTGATCTCTTCGTTGGCCAGGGCGAAGTGAAGCAGGCGCTCGATCTCGAGGTGTTTTTCCACCCGGTCTGACATTTCTTCATTGAACATGAAAACGCCGTCGCGTCCTTTTGCCTTCACTTCATACATTGCGATATCCGCTTCCTTGATGAAGCTGTTGGCGTTGATGCTGTTCGCACTGATGATGCTTACGCCGATGCTGGCGCTGATGTACAGATGATGCTGGCCGACGACATAGGTTTCCTTCAACCTGGCAATGAGCTGTTCGGATATCTCAAGCGAGTTGCGTTCACAGGTTTCACAGTCTACGCAATCGCTCCCGGTAATGATGAATTCGTCCCCGCCGAGACGGGCGATCAGGCAGCCGTCCGGAACGTGCTGCTGAAGCCGCGACACGACGCTCTTCAGCAGCTGGTCGCCGATATCGTGTCCCAGGGAGTCATTGACGGTCTTGAAGTGATCCAGATCGATGAGCAGAAGGAAGGAAAACTGGCCGCTTTCGGCCAGCGTATTCATCCGCTTCTGCAAATGCTCGATGAAGTATTGCCGGTTGTGCAGGCCGGTGAGCGCGTCGTGCGTGGCCTGGTAGGTCGCCTGCATCAGCAGCTGGTTGCTGCTGTTGGCGGCATACAGCAGCACCCAGGTCAGGGTGCAGGCAAAGAGTGACAAAACGTAGCCATACCATTCGCCGATCAGCAGGAAATAGACAATCAACGGCACCATCAAAATGTAAAGGGTGGGCCGGTAGAGCCGCCGGTCCGAGGACAGCAGGGACGACGCCACCACCGACGCCCCGATTTCGGTGAAGATGGCGATGTAATGGAGATTGGTGGCCTTCTGCCCGACATACAGCAGGAAGACGAGCGCCCACAGCAGGAAAAACGTATAGAAGAACCAGCTGCAGTGTCGATACCAGCGATTGCGCCGGTCTTCGCTCATGGTATCGAAATCGAAATTTCGGTAGAGGGTGATGCCCCATACGGAACCGGCGACGACCAGCAGATACCAGACGAAGGCCGGGGTGAAGATGTCGTTGAGCCAGCCGAGGAAAAGGTAGCCCAGACCCGGGGCCAGCGAAAGCGTGATGAACACCGGGATCTGGCGGTGCACGAACTCGTAGAAGCGCTTGTCTCTCATGACAAGAGATATCGGCTTTTCCGTTCATTTATGAAGCGAATGGCGCCGATCCGCCTTCAGTCCGGCTGGCCTGATATCCGGATAGGAATGTCAGGTCGCCGCCAGCGCCTGCTTGCGGTACTTGTTGAGGTCGCGCACGTTCTCGAAGGTCTGCCCCAGGAGGTTCGACAGGTTGCGCAGGATGCCGCCGACGACGCGATTTTCCCAGACGTCGTCGAAATGGATTTGCTCGTCGAGCCAGTGTTCCAGCCATTCCGGGTTGGGCAGGCGCGACTGGATGGTGTCCTTGGGGAACAGCGCCTCGTTGACGTGCAGGTTGGTGGGGTGCAGCGCCTTGTCGGAGCGCTGACTCGACGCCATCAGGAAGCCGATCTTGGCGAACGCGGCGGCGACACCCTGCCCGCCCTGCTTCAGTGCGCGCTTCATGTATTGCAGGTAGGCGCCGCCGTGGCGCCCTTCGTCGCGTGAGATCGTTTCGTAGATGAACTTGATCACCGGTTCGGTGTGCCATTCGGAAGCGCACTTGTACCACTGGGTGAGGCGCACCTCGCCGCAAAAATGCAGCATCAGGGTTTCCATCGGCGGCGCCGGATCGAACGGGAAGCGGATCGCGTGCAGTTCTTCCTCGGTCGGCGCGAATTCGGGCCTGAAGCGGCGCAGATATTCCATCAGGACCAGCGCGTGCTTCTGTTCCTCGTAGAACCAGATCGACATGAAGGCGGAAAAGTCGCTGTCGTGCACGAAGTCGCGCAGGAACATCTCGGTAGCCGGCAGCGCGGCCCACTCGGTGATGGCGTTCATCTTGATGGTGAGCGCCTGTTCGTCGGTCAGCTTGCTGGCGTCGAACGTGTCCCACGGAATGTCGGTTTCCATGTTCCAGCGGGCGCGCTCGAGGGATTTGAAGAGGTCGATGTAAAGCATGCGTGTTGCGGGGCGTGGGTGCGGGGATCCCGTCCCCATGCGCCATGGTTGATGAAAACGTGCCCTATTTTAGGTCATTCGCCGTTTTCCCGCCCGGCTTGCTGCGCTAGCGTGCCAGGCAGTCGAACAGGTCCTGGAATTCGGTCACCAGACACACGCCGTTGGCTTCCCAGCGGACGTGGCCTCCTTCCATGTTCAGCACGTTTCTGAAGCCCATCATCTGCAGCACGGCGGCAGCCATGGCGGCGCGGTCGAAGTCCATCAGACCCATGGGCTGTTCGGGTTTGAAGGTGTCGTACATGAGGAATGCTCCAGGGGGTGGTCGAAAAAGGAGTGCGGCAATAGCAGGGTTTATTCGTGCCGCAAGGCGTCGATCGGGTTGAGTCCTGCCGCGCGGCGCGCCGGGAAGAAGCCGAAGATCACCCCGATGGCGGCGGAAAAGAAGAAGGACAGCAGGTTGATGCCGGGGTCGAACAGGTAGGGCACGTTCATCAGACCGGCGAGGAAGATGGAGGCGGCGGTGGCGATCGCGATGCCGATCAGTCCGCCCAGGCTCGACAGCACCACCGCCTCGATCAGGAACTGCAGCAGCACTTCGCGCTCCAGCGCGCCGATGGCGAGGCGGATGCCGATTTCACGGGTGCGCTCGGTCACCGACACCAGCATGATGTTCATGATGCCGATGCCGCCGACCAGCAGGCTCACCGCCGCCACCGCGGCGAGCAGCATGGTGAGAATTTTGGTGGTGCTGGTCAGCGTCTCGGCGATCTGCCGGGTGTCCATCACGCGGAAATCGTCGTCCTCGTTTTCGGCGATGTTGCGCCGCTCGCGCAGCAGCAGGGTGAGCTGCTGCTTGGTCGCGTCGATCGAGGCGCCCTCCTTCACCGAGACGGTCAGCCGGTTGATGTCCTGGCTGCCGGAGAGCCGCCGCTGCACGGTGCGCAAGGGCATCACCACGATGTCGTCCTGGTCGGAGCCCATGGACGACTGACCCTTGGCCTTCAAGAGGCCGATCACTTCGCAGGCGAATTGCTTGATGCGGATTTCGCTGCCCACCGGATTTTGCCGGCCGAACAACTTGTCGCGCACCGATTCGCCGATCACGCACACCGCCTTGCCCGCCCGTTCCTCTGCCTCGGTGAAGCTGCGGCCGGCTGCGATTTCCCAGTTGCCCGCCTGGAAATACTCGTTGCTTGTGCCGGTGACCACGGTCGACCAGTTGCTGGCCTGGAACACGACCGTCGCTGACTTGCTCACCAGCGGCGCGATCAGTCTGGCGGCGGTGATCTGGTTGCGGATGGCCTCGACGTCGGCGCTTTTGAACGGAGGGGCCGCCTCGGCACCGGGGCCGAAGCGCTGGCCCGGCATCACGATCAGCAGGTTGCTGCCCATGCTGGAGATCTGGTCCGACACCGATTTCGTTGCGCCGTTGCCGAGCGTGACCATGGTGATGACGGCTGCGACGCCGATGACGATGCCGAGGATGGTCAGGAAGGAGCGCATCAGATTGCGCCGGATCGAGCGCAGCGCGAGCTGCAGCGTGTTCCACAACATCAGGCGCCCTCCCCGTTGCGGCGGTCGCTGTCGACCTTGCCGTCGACGAAGCGGATGACGCGCTTGGCATGCGCCGCCATGTCGGGTTCGTGGGTGACCATCAGAACGGTGATGCCCTGGTCCCGGTTCAGCGCACTGATCAGGTCCATGATTTCCTCGCCGGTATGGGTGTCGAGGTTGCCGGTGGGCTCGTCGGCCAGCAGCACCGCGGGCCGGGTGACGATGGCGCGGGCGATGGCGACGCGCTGTTGCTGGCCGCCGGAGAGTTCGGCCGGCGTGTGATGCTCCCAGCCCTCGAGGCCGACCTGCCTGAGCGCGGCACGCGCCGCGGCATGCCGCGCGGCAGCGGGCTCGCCGCGGTAGATCAGCGGCAGCTCGACGTTTTCCAGCGCCGTGGTGCGCGACAGCAGGTTGAATCCCTGGAACACGAAGCCGAGGTAGTTGCGCCTGAGCAGCGCGCGCTCGTTGCGCGACAGTTGCTCGACCTGCACGCCCTCGAATTCGTAGCTGCCGCTGGTGGGCGTGTCGAGGCAGCCGAGGATGTTCATTGCGGTCGACTTTCCGGAGCCACTGGGGCCCATGATGGCAACGAAATCGCCGGCATCGATGGCGAGATCGATGCCCTTCAGAGCCTGGAACGCAGCCTGCCCGCTGCCGTAGGTCTTGGTGATGCCGGACAGCCGGATGAGGGCTGAATCGCTCATGGCTGCGCGCTCAGGGCCTCGGTGATCACCTGCATGCCGGCCTTGAGCGCCCCGCCGGTGACCTCTGTCACGCGGCCGTTGGTGGCGCCGGTCTGCACGTCGATGGCGACCGGCTGCCCCTTCTGCAGCACCCACACACGCTGCGCGCTGCTGTTGCTGTCCGCCGGCCTGGGCTTTCGCGTCTGTCTCGGCATACGCGGCATCAGAGCCCCCATCACGCTGCTGCCCGATTTCTCCTCGGCAGCATCGGTGGCAGCTGGGGTGAAGCGCAGCGCGGCATTCGGCACCAGCAGCGCGTTTTCGCGCGTGAGGGTGGTGATGTCGGCGGTGCCGGTCATGCCGGGTCGCAGGCTGAGGTCGTCGTTGGCGACCTCGAGCACGGTGAGATAGGACACGACGCCTTCCGCTTCCTGTGCGCCATAGCCGACCCGGGTGATCACGGCGCTGTATTCCCGGCCGGGCCAGGCATCGACGCTGAAGGTCGCCTTCTGGCCTGCCTTGACCTGGCCGACGTCGGCTTCGTCGACGTCGACCTGCAGCTCCATCTTGGTCAGGTCCTCGGCCAGCTTGAACAGCACCGGCGCCTGGAACGAGGCAGCGACGGTCTGGCCCGGGTCCACCTCGCGCGACAGCACTACGCCATTGATGGGCGAGCGGATGCTGGCCTTGCCGAGATTGGTCTCGTCGGATTGCAGCGTGGCCCGCGCCTGGGTCACGCTGGCGCGGACGCTGGCGACGTTGGCCTCGGCCCGCTTCAGGTTGGCTTCGGCGGTGTCCATTTCGGTTTTGGACGGCACTTTGCCGCCGGACAGCAGCGACACCTGCTGGAAGCGCGACAGCGCGGCGCGCGCTTCCGCCACCGTCGCCTGCGCCTGCAGCACCTGCGCCTCGGCTGCGGCGAGCGATGCGCGCGATTTCGCCACCGCATCCTGCAGCCTGGACAGATCCAGCTGCGCCAGGATCTGTCCCTTTTTCACTTCATCGTTGTCGTCGACGTAGACCTTGTCGACGATGCCGGAGAGTTCGCTGCCGACGTCCACCGTGTTGGTCGGCTGCAGGTTTCCGGTGGCGGAGACCCTGACCACCAGCGTGCCGAGCGCGGCCGCTTCGGTCGTGTAGCGTGGCGCGGCCTTGTCTTCGCCGGAACGCAGCAATAGCCAGGCCGCGACGGCAATCACGATCAGTGCGACAGTCAGCCACAGCCAGCGTCCGGAAAACAGGCCGCCGGATTTGCTTGCGAGGAGTTGCTTCAGGGCGGGTCCCTGCTTGGCTTGTGTAGTGCTGGAATCGTTCATTGAGCGTCCTTGCTGACCGGGCGGGTTGCGGCCTGAGGCGACCAGCCGCCACCCAGTGCCTTGTACAAACGGATGAGCGCCAGTACGCCGTCGGCGCGGGCGCTTGCGAGGCTGTCCTCGGCGGACAGCACGCTGCGTTCGGTGTCGAGTACCGACTGGAAATCGATGAGCCCCGCGCTGTAGCGCTGCCTCGCGAGTTCGGCCGCGTTGCGCGCGGATTCGGCAGCGATCGCCAGCGCCTCGACGCGCTCGCGGTTGCGGGCCAGCGCCACCAGCGCGTTTTCCACCTCCTGCAGCGCGGTCAGAACGGCCTGTTCATAGCTCACCTGCGCCTGCTCGCGTACCGCGTCCTGGATCTCGACCTGGGCGCGCAGGCGTCCGGCATTGAAGACGGGACTGGTGATTCCGGCAAGCAGCGACGAGGTGGCGCCGCCGTTGCCGAGCGCGCCCAGGGTCAGCGCTTCGAGACCGATCGACCCCGAGAGCGTGAAGGATGGATAGCGCGCCGCTTCGGCCACGCCCACGCGCGCGGTTTCCGCCGCCAGCTTGCGCTCGGCTGCGCGCACGTCGGGACGCTGGCGCAGGGTATCGGCCGGGATGCCGACGGCGATCTGCGCCGGCACGGCCGGCAGTTCGCCGGTTGCGGCCAGACGCGCATGCAGCGTGCCCGGCGCACGGCCCAGCAGGATATCCAGGCGATGTTCCGATTCGGCAAGGCTGGTTTCAAGACTCGGGATCTGCGCCCGGGTCTGCTCGCGGTTGCTGCGTGCCTGCTCGACGTCCTGGCTGCTGACCAGTCCGGCCTGCGCGCGCCAGTCGGTGAGCTGCAGCGTCTCGGACTGGCTGGCGAGATTGGCGCGGGCAATGCCGAGGCGGGTCTGCAGGGCACGCACCTCGACATAGTTCAGCGCCACTTCGGATGCCAGCGATACCCGGGTGTTGTCCAGGTTCGCACCGCTCGATTCGAGGTCGGCCTCGGCCGCCTCGACGCTGCGCCGCACGCCGCCGAACACATCGATCTCCCAGCTGGCGTCGAAGCCAGCGCTGAAGGCATTGCGCGCGTCGCCGCTGCCGGTCTCCTCGCTCGACTGGCTGCGGCGGGCGCTGCCCGATGCGGTCACGCCGGGGAAACGCGCGGCTGCGGCCACGGTGCGGCGGGCACGCGCTTCGCGCAGTCTCGCCTGCGCGGTACGCAGATCGGGGCTGGCCTGCAGGGCTTCGGCGACCAGCTGGGACAGCAGCGGATCGTTCAGGCCTTGCCACCACTGGCTGAGATCGCCTGTCGCAGCGGCATGCGTCACCGGGCGGGCGGCCGCGTCGATCCGCTTCCAGCCGTCCGGCACGTCTGGCGCCGCCGGGGTGTAATCGGGGCCGACTGCAACGCATCCCGCGAGGCCAAGACCGGCGAGGATGAACAACAAGGGCGTAAAGAGGGGACGGTTCATGGGAGGATGGTGTGTTTCCGCAAATTGTATGCTGGCTTCGTGCGCGGGATTGTGTCGTTTTGTTACCGGATTGCATCAAACGGCTGAACTACCCACGACTCGCAGCCATAATGTTGCCCCACCGCTCTGACTGCGAATCCGCCATGCATTCGGCTGGCGCGCAAAAAAATCAATTCCACGCGCCCGGGCTTCATGAAGCGAGGCGAAAACGAAGCTGGCATAATCAGGATTCCTTGCCCGATGCCGCGCTCACCATGAATCCCGACCGCACCTACGCCAGCCTGTCCGACACCTTCGCGCTGCATGAAGGCGAACTGATCGCCCTGCAGCTGCACGCGGCGCACGCGGCCGGCCTCCCCGATACGCATTTCCAGGATACGCTGCGCGATGGAACGGCGGCGACCACGATGGTGGTGATACCCGCAGGGGCTTTCGAATACGGCGCCGCGCCGCAGGAAACTGCACCAGCGCAGGACCGCCCGCGGCGCGCCGCGCTGATCGAACGCAGCTTCGCCATCGGTGCCTATCCGGTTACGACGGAGGAATTCGAGGCCTATGCCCGCGCCACCGGATGGCAACCGCGCGTGGAACTGGCATGGCTGAGCGGGCGCAAGCCGGTGATCAATGTGCGGCAGACCGAAGCGCGCGACTATTGCGACTGGTTGTCCGCGCAGACGAGCCAGCGTTACCGCCTGCCGACCGAGCAGGAATGGGAATATGCCTGCCGCGCCGGCACGGCGACCGCCTATCCGCAGGGCGACCGCATCGCCCCGGCCGACGCGCTGTATAACACGAGCCAGGGCTACGATGCGGCGCGACCCAAGCGCCCGCGCCTGCTGCCGCGCTGCTTTATCCGCTGCGGCGCGATGGAGGTCGGCAAGCTGCGTCCCAACCGCTGGGGCCTCCACGACATGCCGGGCAACGTGTGGGAATTCACCGCCAGCCCGTGGACGCGCGACCACGCCAGCCTGCCCGAGCGCCCCCTGCCCGGCAGGCAGCAGGCGATCGTCACCAAGGGCGGTTCCTGGTTCGATGGGCCCGAGGACTGCCGGTCTGCCGCGCGCCGACGCCGGCTGGAAAACGAGCTGGACATCAATCTTGGCTTTCGCGTCGTACGCGAGGTTTAACCACCGCCGGGTGCTGCGCGAAATATAAAACAGCTGTATTGCAGCATGTGATTACTCAGGCACCACATCAAGATTGCAGGATAACTGTCCGATTAATACCAGGTTAGGAACATAACCATGTCTGACCTGCCCGCCGAAATCGATACCTTCATCGCCGAACTCGATACGGCGGTCGAGGCGCATATGAACTGGACCCGCCGGATTCTCCGCTGCGCCGTGCTGCACGCGACGCCCGGCGAGGACGTGCTCGACCCCATGGCGCACACCCTGTGCCATTTCGGCGCCTGGTTCATGGAAAACCGGGCTCAGTTCGAGGCACTGGATGCGCCCGCCGCGCGCCGCGTCGAAACGGTGCACCAAACCATGCATGACGCCATACGATCCCTGTGCGCCCAGGTCATGAATGGCGCAACGGGGCATCCCGTTGACCTGGACAGTTTTGAGCAGTCGCAATCCGAGCTGATCAGCCTGCTGGCCAATTTCAAAACCCTGATCCTGTCCAGGGCGGTCCGCTGCGACCCGTTGACCGAACTGCCGCTGCGCTACGGCATCGAGAACGACTTCGCCCTCTACCAGAAGGAAGCCCGGCGCAACCGCACCCTGCTGTATGTGGTGATGATCGATGTGGACCATTTCAAGCCGATCAACGATACCTATGGGCATCTTGTGGGCGACATGGTTTTGCGCCATATCGCCAGCACGTTGAAACAGGGCTTGCGCAGCGATGAACCGTTGTATCGCTATGGCGGAGAAGAATTTCTCTGGCTGCTGAAATGCAAATCCGCAGAAGAGGCCAGGAAATCCGCACGCCGAATTCTGGCCTCGGTGGGCACGACTCCGGTCCCGATCGATAACGACGAAACCCTGAGGCTGACCATTACGCTTGGACTGGCACTGGCCGGCGAAATGGAGGATTTGTCCAGCGTCATCAAGCGTGCCGATCAGGCGTTGTATGAAGGCAAGCAAAGCGGACGCAACCGTTACGTCATCGCCGAGCCCTGACGGGGCTCCCCCTTCGACAACGCAAATCGTCAGTCTCTTCGACTATTCGCCGCCCCAAACCTGCATGAGCCTCATGGCCTGCGCGCTTACCCCTGATTTCAGTGCATGGGGTGCCGGCGTCACGCACTTGAGAGTGCGTGCACTAGACTTCAATACTTCAAAGCCTGGCCACGAACAAAAGGAAGCCGCATGCAGTTCAAGGACTATTACCAGACCCTGGGGGTGCCGCGTGATGCCACGGCGGATGACATCAAGAAGGCGTTCCGCAAGCTCGCGCGCAAGTACCACCCGGATATCTCCAAGGAGCCCGATGCCGAGTTGCGCATGCAGGAGGTGAACGAGGCCAACGCCGTGCTCTCCGATCCGGAGAAACGCGCCGCCTACGACCAGCTCGGGCGTGGCTATCAGCCCGGACAGGATTTCCGCCCACCGCCGTACTGGGACGCCGGTTTCGAGTTTACCGGTCAGGGGTATTCGCCCCACGAAGCCGCCGACTTCAGCGACTTCTTCGCCGAACTGTTCGGCCGCATGGGCGGCACGCACGCGGGTGCACGACCCGCCCACGCCGGTTTTCGGACGCAGGGCGAGGATCACCACGCCAAGGTGCTGCTCGACCTGGAGGACGCCTTCAGCGGGGCCACCCGGCAGATTGCCCTGCGCGTGCCGCAGATGGACGCTCAAGGCAGGGTGCAACTGAGGACACGCACCCTCAACGTGAAGATTCCCAAGGGCGTTCGCGCAGGCCAGGTGATCCGGCTGGCGGGTCAGGGTGCGCCCGGGATGGGCGGTTCATCCGCGGGCGACCTGTTGCTCGAAGTGCAGTTCAAACCCCATCCACGCTTCCGGGCAGACGGACGCGATCTGCACCTGAGCCTGCCGGTGGCGCCATGGGAAGCTGCCCTGGGGGCCATCGTTGCGGTGAACCTGCCGCATGGCAGCGTCAAGGTGCGCATCCCCGAGGGCGCCCAAAGCGGACGGCAATTGCGGGTGCGCGGTCACGGCATTCCCGGCCAGCCGCCCGGCGACCTGTTGCTCGATCTCAAGGTGGTGCTGCCGCCGGCCGACACCCCGAAGGCGCGGGAATTGTATGAAACCATGGCGCGCGAACTGGCGTTCGAGCCGCGCCGGCATGAAAGGGCTTGAGTATGCGTGATGACGACATTCTCATCGGCAGCCTGATGGACGATTCCTGGCTGACCCTGGAACAGGTGGCCGCCGCCTGTCGAGTGGAACCGGCCTGGCTTATCCGTCATATCGAGGAAGGCCTCTTCCCCTGTGCCGAAAGCGTGGCGAATACCTGGCGTTTTTCCGGAGCAAGCCTGCTGCGCGCGCGGCGCATGCGGCAATTGGAGCGCGATTTCGATGCCGTGCCTGAACTGGCCGCCCTGGTGGCCGATCTGCTCGAGGAAATGGACGCGTTACGGGGGCAAGGCAGTCGTAGTGGAATGGGCTGAGCAGGCAGCCGGATTTCTTGGAACGGACCTGCTCAGACTGTCAGTTCTTCCTTGGACTGGATCAGCGCCTGGGCCAGCCGCACGCCGCTTTCCCACGCACGCTCGACGCCCACCCCGGCAATGCCGTCGCCGATCAGGGCCACGCGATTCTCGCGATCGCCCAGCCAGAAGCCTTCTGCCGAGCTTTCCGGCCGCGCATAACGCCACAGGTGCGAGGCCTCGATCTCGACCGGCCACGGCAGCCCCAGCAGACCCATCAGCGCCGAGGCCGCGCGATTGCTGGCTTCCATCTCGGAGGCTTCGAGGTAGGTTTCCGCAAACTCGTGGCTGCTGTGCACAGCCCACAGGCCTGGGCCGTCAGAGGTCTGGCGCACCGCCAGGTTCAGCAGATGGTCGTCGAACTTGATGACGTCGGCCGCGGGGCCGCCTTCCCAGCGCATCAGAAATGACCAGATCGGGCGATAACGCACCTCGCCCAGTCGCTCGCGCAACAAGGGGAGTGCGTCGAGCAGGGGAATGGCCTGCGGGGAGGGCACGCTGCAGATCACGCAATCGTAATTGCCGCGAACTTCGCCGTTTTCCAGTATGAGGGTGCGCGGCTGCAAGGCGACCACACGCGACCCGGTGTGCAGATGGGCGTTGCCGAGCAGGTGTCGGACCAGCTGCGACGGTTGGATGGTGGGACGGTAATGGTTCTGCATCTGCGCCTCCGCCCACGAAATGGTGGCCCGCCCTTGCCAGATGTTGCCGCGCACGGGAGCAATCCAGCCCTGCCGCACCCAGTCGCGCAACTGGCTGCGGAAGGGCTCGCGCTTGGCCGAAATGAAGGGGGTACCGAGCGTGGCCCAGCCCTGTTCGGTACGTTTGGTCGACAGGCGACCGCCTGCCCCGCGCGCCTTGTCGAACACGTCGACATCCCAGCCGGCGGCGGCGAGCGTCCCCGCGCAACTGGCACCGGCGATCCCTGCCCCGACAATGCCTGCGCGGAGCGGGGTTCTTGACGTTTCAGAACAGCCTACCCCTTGCGGGTGAAGTTTTGTCATAGCCTGTTTATCCTGATGGTGGCCGCGTTGCGGCCAGCTTGATGTTGATAAAGTGTGATGCGAACTTTATCAGTAAATTCTTAAGTGCCAATGCAAAGACCCTGCGCCAGCTGATGGCGTTGCGCTCAGGCGAGCGCTTTCTGCATGGCCACATGCGGAATGCCGGCTTCCTGATACGCATCGCCCACGGCGACGAAACCGGCGCGTGCGTAAAACTCGGCCGCATGCGTCTGGGCGCTGAGTTGCAGCATCGTGTGCCCGCGCCGCCGTGCCGTATCCTGGGCGGCTTCCAGCAAGGCTCGGCCGACGCCGCATCCGCGCCAGGCAGGCAGCACCGCCATGCGGCCGAGATGCGCGTCGGGCAGCAGGCGGGCGCAACCGATCGGGGCGCCGTCATCCGCGGTGGCGAGGAAATGCACCGACGCTTCGTCGAATTCGTCCCATTCCATGTCCTCGGGCACACCCTGCTCGTCGATGAACACGGTGCGCCGGATCGCGGCGAGGCGAGTCGCATCGTGCGCCCAGTCGGTTGCGGTGATCGCGAACGCCGCCATGATTCAGGCTCGGGCAAAGCGGCGCGCGGCGCGATGGCCGCGTGGCGCCTGCACACCGCGCAGCGCCCACAGCCCGGCGACGAAATAGCTGCCCGTAATGAGCAGGGACTGGCGATGGTCGCCCTGGGTGATCCAACTGGCCGCGCCGTAGGTCAGCGGCCCGAGGATGGACGCCAGCTTGACCGCCAGCCCCCACAGGCCGAAGAACTCGGCCTGCTGAGCCGGCGGCGCGAGCAGCCCGACCATCGCGCGTCCTGCCGACTGCGACGCCCCCATGCACAGGCCGGCCAGATTGGCGGCGACCCAGAACATGCGCTCGTCGGGCGCGGCCCAGGCGAGCAGCACCATCGCGATCCAGCCGAGCAATGTCAGCGCGATTGCCCGCACGTGGCCGATGCGATCCTGCACATGGCCGAAGGCGAAGGCGCCGAGCGCTGCGGTGACGTTGACCACCAGCACCAGCTGGATCGTCTGCTGCGCGTCGAAGCGGAACACCTGGCTGGCATAGATCGCCGCCAGCGTGATGACCGCCTGGATGCCGGCCTGATATAGCACGGTGCAGATCAGAAAGCGTTTCAGATCGGGCAGACGTTCGAGATGGCCCAGCGTGTGGCGCACCTGCGCCCACGCGTTCTGCGCTGTATGGCCGGACTGCGGCGTAGCGCGTTCGCGCAGCATCAGGAGCGTCGGCAGGCTCGCCAGCAGAAAGATCCCTGCAGTGAGGAGCATCACCACCGGCACGAAGTCGGCCGCGCCCTGCCCCTGCTTCTGCGCCCAGCTGATGTAAGCGAGGCTCGCACCGAGCGACACCAGCCCGCCCACGTAGCCCAGCGCCCAGCCCCAGCCCGACACCCGGCCGAGCGCACGCGGGCGTGCGAGTTCGGGCAGGAAGGCGGCGATCAGGTTTTCACCGGTTCCGAAAAAATAGTTGGAAAGGATCAGCGCCGCGATCGCCAGCAGCAGCGCGCCCGGCGCAGCAAAATAAAGCGCCGCAGTGAAGCCGACGCAGCCGAGTGTGGTCAGCCTTAGCAACTTCTTCTTGCTGGCGTGCGCATCGGCCCAGGCGCCGATCAGCGGCGCGGTCAGCATCACCAGCGCGTAGGATACCGAGAGCGCGAGCGTCCAGGCGAAGGTCGCCCAGGGCGCGTCGGCGGCGACGACGCCGACGAAGTAGGCGCTGAACACGGCGGTGATGACGACGGTGGTGTAGCCCGAGTTGGCGAAGTCGTACATCGCCCACGCCCACAATTCGCGCTTGCGCACGCCCGGCTGCAGCAGCGGCGCCATCAGGCGGTCTCGTCCTCGGCCTGCTGCTGCAGCGCCCACATGTGGGCGTACACGCCGTTCTGCGCCAGCAGCTCGGGATGGCGTCCCCGCTCGACGATGCGGCCGCCCTCCATCACCAGGAGCTCGTCGGCCTCGACCACGGTGGACAGACGATGCGCGATGATGAGGCTGGTGCGGCTCTTGGCGATTTCCAGCAGTTCGGCCTGGATCGCTTTTTCGGTCTTGGTGTCGAGCGCCGAAGTGGCCTCGTCGAGGATGAGGATGGCCGGGTTCTTCAAGAGCGTCCGTGCGATCGCCACGCGTTGCTTCTCGCCGCCCGACAGTTTGAGCCCGCGCTCGCCCACCACCGTGTCCCAGCCCTGCGGCAGGGCTTCGATGAAATGCAGGATGTGCGCGGCGCGCGCAGCTTCGACCACCTCGTCTCGCGTCGCGTCCGGGCGCCCATAGGCGATGTTGTAGTAGATGCTGTCGTTGAACAGCACGGTGTCCTGCGGCACCACGCCGATGGCGGCGCGCAGGCTGTCCTGCGTGACGTGGCGGATGTCCTGGCCGTCGATGGCGATGCTGCCGGCGCCGACGTCGTAGAAGCGGAACAAGAGTCGCGCGAGCGTCGACTTGCCGGCGCCGCTCGAACCCACCGCCGCCACCGTCTTGCCGGCGGGAATGGTGAAGCTGACATCGTGCAGGATCGGGCGATCTGCGTTGTAGGCGAAGCTGACATGATCGAACCTTACCGCGCCGGCCATGACGTCGAGCTCGCGCGCATCAGGCTTGTCTTCGACCTCGCGCGGCCGATTCATCAGCGCGAACATGCGCTCGACGTCGGTGATCGATTCCTTGATCTGGCGATACATCACGCCGAGGAAACTGAGCGGCTGGAACATCTGCAGCAGGAAGGCGTTGACCATCACCAGATCGCCCAGCGTCAGCGTGCCCTCGACCACACCGCCGGCGGCGCGCAACACCATCAGGGTCACGCCGATGGCGATGACGCCGGCCTGGGCGGCGTTCAGCATGCCCAGCGAGCGCTGCGATTTCAGCGCCATGTCCTCCCACTCGACCAGGCTCTTGTCGTAGCGCGCGGCCTCGTATTTCTCGTTGCCGAAATACTTCACCGTCTCGTAGTTCAACAGGCTGTCGATGGCGCGGCCGTAGGCTTCGGAATCGAGCGTGTTGGCGCGGCGCACGAACTGGGTGCGCCATTCGGTGATGGTGACGGTGAAGCCGATATAGGCGGCCAGCGTGACCAGGGTCAGCACGCCGAACACCCAGTCGAGCTTGACGAACAGGATGCCTGCGACCATCAGGATTTCCAGCACCGTGGGGGTGATGCGGAACAGCAGGTAGCCGACCAGGCTGGACAGCGCCTTGGAACCGCGCTCGATGTCGCGCGTGATGCCGCCGGTCTGACGCTCCAGGTGGAAGCGCAGCGACAGCGCGTGCAGGTGCTTGAACACCGCCATGCTGATGCGCCGCATCGCGCGTTGCGTGACCTTGGCGAAGATCACGTCGCGCAGGTCGGCAAAGGTGGTGCTGGCGAAGCGCAATACGCCGTAGCCCAGGATCAGGGCCAGCGGCAGGACCAGTTCGGGGCGCGGCTGGTCGAGCGCGTCGATGATCTCCTTCAGCACCAGCGGCACCGCCACCGACGCCAGCTTGGCGCCGACCAGCAGCGCCAGCGCCATCAGAACGCGTGCGCGGAATTCCCACAGGTAGGGAAACAATCGGCCCAGGGAACGCAGGCTGGCGTCGCCGGGCGGCGGGGGCGCAGTATGGGAATGAACGGCTGGATGCATCAGGTCGGGTAGAATCTCATCTTTGTTGTTCCCGATTTTACGTCCATGCGAGGCACTTGCCGACGCGGACGGCTGAAACCATGAAACTCTACGGCATCCCCAACTGCACCACGGTGAAGAAAGCGCGCGCCTGGCTTACCGAACATGGCCAGGACGTACCCTTCCACGACTTCAAGAAACAGGGCGTCGATGCGGTCTGGTTGGAGAAAGTCGCGGCACAGACCGGCTGGCAAGCGCTGCTCAACACGCGCGGCACCACCTGGCGCAATCTCTCTGACACGGAAAAGGCTGCCGCCGGAGTAGAAGCCGGCGCGATTGCCTTGATGCTTTCCCAATCCAGCGTGATCAAGCGCCCGGTACTGGAACGCGACGGTCAGTATCATCTCGGTTTCGCCGAAGACCAGTACCACGCCATTTTTGGAGCCTGACCCTGCATGGCCAATGAAACTCCCAAGGATGGAATCCTTGCCAATGAAACCTTGGCGCTTGCAGTCGAACTGCTCAAGCGCCGCTCGCTGACCCCCGACGACGCCGGCTGCCACGACCTTATCGCCGCGCGTCTGCAAAAACTGGGTTTCCACGTCGAGCGCCACTGCCACAACGGCGTCGACAACCTGTGGGCGCGCAAGGGCACGACGTCTCCCGTCGTCTGCTTCGCCGGCCATACCGACGTGGTGCCGACCGGTCCGCTCGATCAATGGCTGTCCGATCCCTTCGAGCCGACCGTCCGCGACGGCCAGCTCTACGCACGCGGGGCCGCCGACATGAAAACCTCGGATGCGGCCTTCGTTACCGCCACCGAACGCTTTGTCGCCGCACACCCCGATCACCCCGGTTCGATCGCCTTCCTGCTCACTTCGGATGAAGAAGGCCCCGCCACCGACGGCACGGTGAAGGTGGTCGAAGCTTTGCGCGCGCGCAATGAGCTGCTCGACTACTGTATTGTCGGCGAGCCCACCAGTGCCGCAGAATTCGGCGACACCATCAAGAACGGCCGCCGCGGTTCACTCTCCGGCACGCTGCGGATCAAGGGCGTGCAAGGGCATATCGCCTACCCGCATATGGCGAAAAATCCGATTCATCTGGCCGCACCGGCGATCGCCGAACTCGCCGATACCATGTGGGACGAAGGCAACACCTACTTCCCGCCCACGACCTGGCAGATTTCCAATATCCACGCCGGCACCGGCGCCACCAACGTCATTCCCGGCACTGTCGAGATCCAGTTCAACTTCCGCTTTTCCACCGCCAGTACCGCCGAAGGCCTGATGGACGCACTGCACGAAATCCTCGACAGCCACGGCCTCGATTACGAAATCGACTGGACTCTGTCAGGCAAGCCTTTCCTCACCCCGCGGGGTCCGCTGTGCGACCGGCTCAGCGAAGCGATCCGCGAAGTCACCGGCCTCACCCCCGAACTGTCGACTTCCGGCGGCACCTCCGACGGCCGCTTCATCGCCGACGTCTGCCGCGAGGTGGTCGAGTTCGGTCCGCTCAACATGAGCATTCACAAGCTGAACGAGCACGTTGCGGTGGAGAACATCGAACAGCTGTCGGCGATTTATCAGAAGACGCTGGAAAAACTCCTGATCTCATGAAGCATTTCGACGATACCGACTCCCTCATCACCGTACGCGACTGGCTTCGCTTCGCGGTGTCACGCTTCAACGAGGCCAAGCTGTTTTTCGGCCACGGCTCGGACAACGCCTTCGACGAGGCAGCCTATCTGATCCTGCACACCCTGCATCTGCCGCTCGACCGGCTAGAGCCCTTCCTCGATGCCAGCCTCACCCATGGCGAATCGGAAGAAGTGCAGGCGGTGATCGAACGCCGGGTCAGGGAACGCATCCCCGCGGCCTATCTCACCCACGAAGCCTGGCTGGGCGGGCACCGTTTCTATGTCGACGAACGGGTGATCGTGCCGCGCTCCTTCATCGCCGAGCTGCTGCAAGAGCAGCTGGCGCCGTGGGTCGAGAATCCGGATGAAGTGGGCCGCGCGCTCGACCTCTGCACCGGGTCGGGCTGCCTCGCGATTCTGGCGACGCTGGCCTTTCCCCACGCCGAGGTTGACGCGGTCGACCTTTCAAAGGATGCCCTGGAGGTCGCCGCGAAGAACGTCGCCGATTACGGCCTTGCGGACCGCGTCGAGCTGATCGAATCGGACCTGTTCGCGGCGCTGGACGGCCGCACCTACGACGTCATCCTCAGCAACCCGCCCTACGTGAACGCCGAATCAGTGGCCGCGCTGCCGCCGGAGTATCAGGCGGAACCGGCGCTGGCGCTGGGTTCGGGGGAGGACGGTCTGGACGCGACGCGGCAGATCCTCGCCAAGGCCAAGGACCATCTCAATCCAAGTGGTCTGCTGGTGGTGGAGATCGGCCATAACCGCGACGCCCTCGAAGCCGCCTACCCCGGCCTGCCCTTCACCTGGCTCGACACCGAAAGCGGAGACCAGTTCGTCTTCATGCTGCGGCGCGAAGACCTGCCGTAATCATCGTCTAGGCGATGCCGGCGACCAGCGGCCGGCCGAGCATGGCGGCCAGTACGTCCGCCGGCTGCGGCCGGCTCATCAGATAACCCTGGCCGAATTCGCAGCCATGTTCGCGCAGGAAATCATACTGCACCTGAGTTTCGATGCCCTCGGCGACGACCTCCAGCTCCAGGCCTTTTGCCAGCGCAAGAATCGTCGTCACGATCTGGGTGTCGCCCGCCTGCCCCGGGATTTTGCTGACAAACGACTGGTCAATCTTGAGCGTATGAAACGGCAGCTGTTTCAGATAGCTCAGACTGGAATAGCCGGTACCGAAATCGTCGAGCGACAGACGAACGCCCATTCCGCGCAAGCTGTCGAGGCTGCTGCGCACCTCGTCGTTCATGATCAGCATCACGTTCTCGGTGATCTCCAGTTCGAGAAACTCCGGCGCCAGACCGGTGCGTGAAAGCGACTGCTCCACCGATTTCACCAGGCGCCGCCCTTCGAACTGACGGGTAGACACGTTCACTGCCAGCGTCATGCCGTCTGCCATCCCCCGCTTCTGCCAGTCACGCAGCTGAGCACAGCCGGCTTCGAGCACCCACTCGCCGAGCGGAACGATCAGGCCGGTGTCCTCGGCGGCTGAAATGAACGCGCCCGGCATCACCATGCCGCGATCCGGATCGTTCCAGCGCAGCAGCGCCTCGACCCCGACGATACGCCGGCTGCCCAACTCCACGATCGGCTGGTAATGCAACAGCAGTTCGTCGCGTTCCAGCGCTTGACGCAAGCGGGTGTCGAGGGTCAATCGTTCGACCACGCGTTCGGTCTGCTGCGCTTGATAGAACAGGGAACGGTTGCCGCCCTGCTCCTTCGCCTGATACATGGCCGTGTCGGCATGTTTGAGCAGCGTTTCCATCGACGTCGCGTCGTCCGGATACAGCGCAATGCCGATGCTGGCACTGCTGTAGATCTGGGTGGCGCCGATATCGATCGGCATGGCCAGGCTTTGCAGCAGCCGGGTGGCCACCAGCTCGGCATCCGAGGATGCGCCGATTTCGGACACGATCACGACGAACTCATCACCGCCGAAGCGGCTCAGATGATCGTGCGCACGCAACACCGATTGCAAGCGTATGGCGATCTGCTGCAGCAGCAGATCGCCCGCGCCGTGTCCGAGTCCGTCGTTGATGTTTTTCAGACGATCGACATCGATGAACAGCAAGGCCAGGCGTTCATCGGTGCCCTGCAAGCCTGTCAAGGTCTGGTGCAGTGCGGTACGAAAACCCTCTCGGTTCGGCAACTTGGTCAGTCCGTCGAAATAGGCAAGCTGATTCAAATGCGCCTGGGCCTGCTCGCGCTGTTCGATCTCGGACTGCAGTTGGTCGGCACGCCGCTGCAGTTCGCCGGTCTGGCGCTGCACCTGATAGCGCAGAAACCCGGCGACGACCAACACCAGTACCAGCAGGCTTCCGGCAGCGGCAGCGGTCCACGGCAGCCAGTTTGGAACCCGGTTGCCAGGCGTCGCTTCGAGCCAATGCCGCAAGGAATCGTAGTAGGCCGACTGCGGGTCCGCCTTGAGCGCCGCCAGATGACGGTCGAGCGCCGCCAGCAGCGCCGGGTTGGCGCCCTTCGGTGCCGCGTAGTGAACGAAAACGGGATTGAAGACGATGCTGGTCACCACCACGTCCGGATGGTGCGCATGCAGCGCGGCAAACACCCGGTTCACCGCGCCCGCGTCGGCCCGACGCTCGACGATCGCTTCCAGAACCTGGGGATAGGTATCCACGTAGACAGGCGTGAACGGCGCGTCGAACTGGGTCAACAAGGCAACCAGGGCCTGGCCGTGGGTACTGCTGCGCATGAGCGCGATCCGCTTGCCTTTGAGATCGGGGAGCGAATTGATGTCGGCTTGGGCATGACGGAACACCATCCCCCAGTTGCCAAGCAGGCTCTGCTGGCTGAACTGGAAACGTTTGGCGCGTTCGTCACTATAGGCGAAGCCTACGAGCAGATCGATATCGCCCTTGTCGAGACGTTCTACGAGGTTGTCAAAGGAATCGGGGACATAGGTGATCTGCCATCCTTCCCGTTCGGCCACCCAGCGGATCATGTCGATCGCGATGCCTTCGGGGAGCGCGCCGGGCGCTGCTGTGACGATAGGCGAATTCTCGAATACGCCTACCCGGACCGGAATGCTGTCCTGCGCGGCCCACGCCAGGGAACACGACGCCAGCCAGAACAGCCCGGCCTGTAGAAAAATACGAAACACCACGCGATTTTCTGTCCTAAGGGTTTGAGCCGTGTCGTGTCTCACGGCTACGGTGGAGTGAGCTTATTCTGATGGCAAGTATAGGCGCTGAATCCTCTGCCAACCATTGTATAAACGTGCAGAGCGCGAACGAATAACCCTATGCAAAACATTGGCTTGCTTGGGTATTCCGCAGGTGCATGCCGTTCACGCTCAGCGGATCGGGTCGGCCAAATCGGCTGCAATACGTTGGGCGAGTTGCGCTGACGCGGCCAGAATCTCGCTGCGCGCCTCTTCACCAGGACTTGCCGAGCCAATTTCAATTCCATACAAATCGAGTCTGGACGGCAGGCTGCCAAGTTCGCGCGCCAGCATCAACGCATCCAGCACGCCGAAGCCGTGGCTGGAAAGACCGCCGCGGTACGCGGGCCAGTCCCGTTGATCGAATCGACGGATGGTGCCGGGCTGGCCGTTGCCCTGTATGGCGTCGATCAGAATGGCCCAGTCAGCCTGCTCAAGCAGCGAAACCAGCGTGGAGCCGGGTCGGTCCAGCTTGTCGATGACGGTCTCGCCGCCTGCTTGAACGCCGCCGCTCAGCAAGGCATCGACGACCATCCAGCCCGCCTGGTCGTCGCCCGACGGTGAGCCGATACCAAGAATACACAGCCGACTCACGCGCGGTCGAGATTGAAACGCAGAAAGTGGGTCGCGCAGGAAATGCAGGGGTCGTAGTTGCGAATGACTTTTTCGCAATGCAGGCGCAGTGCGTCGTCCGGATGATCAAGCCCGAAGTTGAGCAGCGACAGCCGCAGGTCTTCCTCGATGCGCCCCTGGTTCTGGCTGGTCGGCGGCACGATGCGCGCGTTGACCACCCGCCCCTCACCGTCCATTTCATAGCGGTGCCACAACAGGCCCCGCGGTGCTTCGGTGCAGCCGATGGCGACGCCGGCGCGCGGCGTGACCGGCACCCAGGGCGAATCCGGTACGCGATAGCCATCAAGCAGGCGGAGTGCTTCGTGCAGGGCGAGCAGGATTTCCACCGCGCGCGCCAGCAGGCTGTGGAACAGATTGCGGCTGGGCAGCGCCAGGCCGCTTTCGGTCAGCAATGCCCTGACCTGTTCGGGCAGACGCACGTGGTTGAGATTCAAGCGCGCCAGCGGACCGACCAGATACGGCTGATGGTGATAGGTGCTGAACAGCGCAGTGGAATGCGGTACGTGCTGCTCGGCGAAATGGGCGTCAAAGGCATCCGCCTCTATGCGCAGTCCGTCGCTGACCGCGATCTGGCCGCGTTCGATGGCGTAATCGGTCGGGTGGTGTGTGGCCACCGAAACGAACGCCTGATCGTCCTGCGGCATCGGAATGGCGGCTGCCCAGCGAATCAGCGCTTCGGCTTCCGGCAAGGCCGCGCGCAGTTTTTCCCGCATAGCCTGAATGCGCGCCAGTGAGGGCGCGCCATGGAAGCCGCCGATACGCACGCCCACCGGATGCACCGAGCGGGCGCCGAACAGGTCCATCAGTTCGTTGCCCAGCGCCTGGATGCGCAGACCGCGGCGCACTTCCTCCGGCGCAATGCGCGCCAGCTCGATGGCGTTGTTGCAGCCGAAAAAATCCGGCGCTGCCAGCAGGTGGATGTGCAGGCTGTGGCTCTGGATCCATTCGCCGCAGTAGAACACCCGGCGCATGTCGCGTGCCCAGGGATCGAGTTCGACGCCAAACAGCTTCTCCAGCGCCTGCGCCGCAGTGACCTGATACGCCACGGGACAGATGCCGCAGATGCGCGCCACCATGTCGGGGATTTCGGTGTAGTGGCGGCCTTCGAGAAACTTCTCGAAGAAGCGCGGCGGCTCGAAAATGCGTAGACGCAACTCGGCGATGTCGCCATCCTCGATGCGCAGGTCGAGAGCGCCCTCGCCTTCCACCCGGGCGAGCACCGGCACATGGATCGCGACACTGCGTTGCTGGTCAGTCATGGCTTTTTATCCTGATCCTGTCGGCGGCGGCGAGAAACACCGGCGCCTGGCTGTTGATCGACTGGAAACGCTGCACGACGGCCTCAGGGCTCAGCCCCTGGCTGCGGAACTGCACCGCCAGCGCACCGGTGTTGGCATTTTCCGCCGGGCCGTAGCAGCCGTAGCAGTCGCGCCCGAGGCTGGGACACAGCGCGCCGCAGCCGGCCCGCGTCACCGGACCCATGCAGGCAATCCCGCGCGTAACCATGATGCAGGGATAGCCGCGCCGCTTGCATTCGGTGCACACCTTGTCGGCGTTGTCGCGCGGGGTCACGCCGAGCAGCAGGGAATTCACCACGGCCAGCATCTGCGGGCCGCTGACCGGGCAGCCCCACAGTTCGAAATCCACTTTGACGTGGCTCGATATCGGAGTCGAGCGTTCCAGGCTGGCAATCGCCTCGGGATGGCTGTAGATCTGCGTCACCCAGTTTTCGCCGAAGACGCCGTTGCGCAGGCCCTGGATGCCACCCGAGGTGGCGCAGGCGCCGATGGCGATCAGCAGTCCGCTGTGCTGGCGGATGTGCTGGATGCGCTCGAGGTCTTCCGCTGTCGACACGCTGCCTTCGACAAACGCGACGTCCACATCGGTATCCGGATCGAGCGGCCCGGCCTCGGCAAAGTGGACAAGCTCGACCCGCCCGGCCAGCGTGAGCAGATCCTCGCCGAGATTGAGGAAGGCCAGTTGGCAACCGTCGCAGGAGCTGAACTTGTGCACTGCCACGCGCGGCTTGATGGGATCGGCTTTCGGCGTATTCATCAGAACCCCCTGTGTGCCAGCAAGGCCTTGACCTCGCCCCAGTTGAACACCGGACCGTCACGGCAGACGAAGGCGCCGCCGATCTGGCAGTGGCCGCAGCGGCCCACGGCACACTGCATGTTGCGTTCCATGCTGAGATACAGGCGCGACTCGGGCAGGCCGCGCGCCAGCAGGCTGTCGGCCGCCGCATGCATCATGCCTTCCGGCCCGCACATCATCGCCACGGCGCAGTCCGGGTCGAAGTTGGCGAGACCGAACAGTTCGGTCACCCGGCCGACATGCCAGGGCCAGAACGCCGCGCCTTCGCTCGCCGCCACCAGCACCTGCGTATCCGGCAGCGTCGCCCAGCGGTCGTACTGCTCACGCCAGATCAGGTCCTCGGCATGCTTCACGCCCTGGATGATGACCAGCTTGCCGAAGCGTTCGCGCCGGCGCAACACGTAACGGATGACCGACACCACCGGCGCGCAGCCGAGGCCGCCCGTCACCAGCACGACGTCGCATCCGCTCACTTCCTGCAGCGGCCAGCCACGCCCGAACGGCCCGCGCAGCCCGACCTGGTCGCCGGGTTGCAGCGCCGCGAGTCCCTGCGTGACGCGCCCCTGCGCGCGGATGGTATGGCCGATGACATCGCGCTCTTCCGGGTCGGACATGATGGAAATCGGCACCTCGCCGACGCCGTAGAGATACAGCATGTTGAACTGGCCGGGGGCGAAGCGGTAGGCCGCCTGCGTCGCCGCATCGTCGAGGCGCAGCTGCAGGGTAAAGATGGTGGGGGATTCCTGGGTGCGCGCCACCACGGTGGCGGCATGCGGCGGTCCGGCATCGATTCCCTGCGACATATCATTCATGGCTCACCCCGCTGCCCGTCAACGCGGCGACTTCTTCAGTCAGGTCGATGCCCACCGGGCACCAGGCGATGCAGCGACCGCAGCCGACGCAGCCGCTGCGGCCGAACTGGTCATGCCACGTGGCGAGCTTGTGGGTCAGCCACTGACGGTAGCGGCTGCGAATATCGGGCCGCACGTTGAATCCATGCAGATGGCCGTGGCTCTCGCCGAAGCATGAATCCCAGATTCGCTCGTGGCGGCTGGCCTCGCCGTCGAGCGCAGGTCCGTCGATCTCGGCGTGGCAGAAACAGGTGGGGCATACTGCGGTGCAGTTGCCGCAGGCGAGGCAGCGGGACGCCACCTCGTCCCAGCGCGGATGTTCCAGACGGCTCATCAGCGCGTCGCGCAGCGTGCGCCCCGGCAGGCTGCGTGTCTGGGCGGCTGCGGCGGCTTGTCCCTGCTGGCGGACGGCGTCGACCTGCTGCGCGTTGGCCGCCGACAGATTCAATGCGCTCAGTACCGCAGCGCCCTTCGCACTGCCGGACACCGCAACAAAGCCGTCCGGCAGTTCTGCCAGCGCAAGGTCGTAGCCCGCGGTCGGGGTCGGGCCGTCGCCGGTGGAGGCGCAAAAGCAGGTCGCCCCCGGCTCGGCACATTGCACCGCCACCAGAAACAGCTGCTCGCGTCGTTTGGCGTAGTGCGGATCGCGCCGGCCTTCGCGCAGGAAATGCGCATCCTGCAAGGCCAAGGCCGCCAGGTCACAGGCGCGTACGCCGATGATGGCTTGCGCGGGCGCATTCGGCACCACGGCTTCGAATTGCAGCATGCCCGCCGCGTCCCGTTCCACGCGCCACAGCGATTCCTGCGGCGCGAACGCCTGCGGCTTGATGGCTTGCGGTCCGTTGGCCCAGGCGAAATAGCGGTGTTGGGGATCGGTCGTCAGCCGGTAGCGGCCCGGCGCCTGCTCGGCCTGCAAACCGCGCGGCAGTCCGTCGGGCGCATCGAGTTCGCGCATGACGATGGCGTCGTTTTCCACAGCCGGTCCCAGACATTGATACCCCAACTGCATGAGCCTGGCCACCAGTGCATGCAACTGGTCAAGCGGCAGAAATCCGGCGGGTTCGGGTGAGGAAAACATGGTTGGAAATGCTCCCTTTTTTGCAGTTTAGGCACAAAGTCCGGCGGCAAACAGATCTTGACCTGTATCGCTACTGTATCGCGCCACAGGTTCACACTGATGAAAAAATCATCCTGACGCGTTCGCTATAATGCGCCTTTCCGCCGCAATGAAGGAGTGTGTCATGCAGCAGCAACTCGACGTGTTCGTCGCTTCCCTGACTTCTTTCTGGACCCAGTTGGCAGGCTTTGTGCCGCAGCTGCTGGCAGCCCTGCTGCTGCTGTTCGTGGGCTGGCTGCTCGCCAATCTGGTGCGTACCGGCGTCATGAAACTGCTCGACCTGCTGCGCTTCGACAGTCTCGCTGAAAAGACCGGCATCGAAGCTTTCCTCAAACAGGGCAATCTGGATGTGTCGCTGTCGCGGCTGCTCGCCAAACTGGCCTACTGGATCGTCATTTTTATCGTCGTCGTCACCGTGGCCAACAGCCTGGGCCTGCACATGGTGGCCGAACTGTTCAACAAGGTGGTGCTCTACATCCCCAACATCATTGTCTCCATCCTGGTGCTGGTGTTCGGCGTGCTGGTGGCGCGTTTCATCAACCGCATGGTGTTCGCCTACCTCAACAACATCGGCGTGCAGGGCGCGCTCACCATCAGCACGCTGGCGGAATATGGGGTGATCATTTTTGTGGTGTTTGTCGCGCTGGAACAGCTGGCGATCGGCACCACGCTGCTGACCGCCGCCTTCCAGATCGGCTTCGGCGCGATTGGTCTGGCGTTTGCCCTGGCGTTCGGTCTGGGCGGCCGCGAATGGGCAGCGGGCGTGATCAAGAAACTGACGGAAAAGTAAACGGCGCCGGCCCAAGTGCCGGCCTCCCCGCGATGTCATCCGCCGGTTTGACGAATGGAGGGTTCCTGTAGCAGGGTCGAAAGCAAAGCGCGCAGCTGATTGGCGCTCACCGGCTTGTGAAGGATCGGAAAGCCGCTTTGGCGCAAGGTCTGAATGGTTTCCGTGCGCGTGTCACCGGTAATAAGCACGATCGGGATATGCGCACCCCAGCGCTTGTGCACCTCGCACGCGACCATCAGCCCGGTTTCCCCGTTGAGCAGCTGGTAATCTGCGAGAACCACATCGGGCGCGGTCTGCAGGTCATGCACGATCTGCTGCAGGCTGTTAAATAGCCGCGTCTCCATGCCCCATTGCCGCATCAGGTGGCCCAGCGCGTTGAGTACGGCCGGATCGTCGTCCACGACAACCGCCCATCCTTTCAGGGTTCCGCTGCTGCCCTCGTCCGGTTCGTCGATGTCTGCCGGGCCGTTTTCCAGAACCGGCACATCCAGCGAGAACACCGTGCCCTGCCCAGACCGGGAATGCAATTGAAGGGGATAGCCCAGCAATCGGGCCAGGCGACGGACGATGGCCAATCCCAGGCCGAGCCCATGGCGCGTTTGCGGCGACTGCGTTTCCGCCTGGTAGAACTCCTCGAAAATACGCGGCTGATGTTCGGGGGCGATGCCGCTCCCGGTATCCCATATTTGCAGTCGCAGTTTTCCTTGACAGGGCCTGGCTGACAGAAGAACGCCTCCGCGCGTGGTGTGGAGTAGCGCATTGGACAGCAGGTTGCGAACAATGCGCTCCAGCAGGATTGCGTCGCTTTCAATCCAGACATCGGGGGCGCGCACGCGCAGAGACAGCCCTCTCCTGTCGGCCTCGGCGCTGAATTCATCCGCCAGTTGGAGATAAAGTTTCCGGATGCGTACGGGCGCGAGAGTGGGCTGGACCACGCCTGCGTCGAGCTTGGTCACGTCTAGAATGGCGTTGAACAGCTCTACCGTGCCGAGTATCGAGCGCTCGATCTTGTTCAGGGTGTCTTCCGCCGCGCGGCCCTGCATCTGCGGCTTGAGACTTTCCACATAGAGGCTGATGGCATGCATGGGCTGCCGCAGGTCATGGCTGGCGGCGGCCAGGAAGCGGGATTTGGCGAGGCTGGCCTGCTCCGCTTCCTTTTTCTTGTATTCCAGCTCGGCGGTGACCGTGCGTACCTTGGCCTCCATTTCCTGCTGGTAGGATCGCAACGATTCGCTCATCTGGTTGACCATGGCCTGCAACTCGCGCAGTTCCGGCGAGCGGGCGGTGACATCCATATGTGTCCCGAAGGCGCCCGAACTGATGCGCTTGACCGTGGCGATGATGTCCAGAAGCGGTTGCACCCCGCTCAGGGCAAGCTGATAGATCAGCAGGATGGACAGCGCAAGCCCGAGCAGCGTGATACCCAGACTGGCCAGCAATAATCTCTGCGCGAGCACCTGCTTCTGATGCAAATCGATACCGACCACGACCCAGGCAAGCGGGGCACTGGCGGTCGTTCTGTCTTCATTGAAGGGATCGTTTTTATCCAGCGGGCTTAGCTGCACAGGATAGGCAAACCAGGAACGCTTGCCGACCTGCCATTGGCTGGCCTTGCCCAGCGGTGGCAGGCGGGTGATGGCCTCACCGCGCGCCAGCCTGGCCTGGTCCGGCCATATCACCGCCGCGCTTGCCACGCCGGGCTCTTCCATCGCCTGACCAAGCAGCTTGTCCAGTTCAGCCGTGTTTCCGCTGAACACGCCGTATTCGGCGGAAGACGCCAGATGGTGGGCCATCGCCATGCCCTGCTGCGTCATCGTCCTTTCCAGGTCATCCAGGCGGGAATGGAGATGGTAGGCCGTCAACACCACCGCCACCAGCAGGGTCGGCAGCAATCCCAGCATGAAAGCGCGTGTGCGGATTTTCATGGCATGGCCTCCAGCTGGCGGGTGAGCGCAGCCTCGCTGGGCAGGGCTATATCAAGGGAACGCGCGACGGTGTGATTGACGCCGATGGTGAAACGCTTCGGATAACGTGCCTCTCCCATGCGGAACACGCCTTTGGACCAGCTCTCCCTGATCCAGGCTGCGGCTTCCTCACCCAGTTGCGCGGGGGTGGCATAGAGGGCCAATAGCGCGCCGCTTTGCACGAGCGGCGCGGAATACGCCAGCACCGGTTTCTTCAGCCGGTAGGTCTGGAGGAAGAAATTCTGCAGCGTGCTGCGTTGGGTCGCCACCGGATCGGGCAACAGCAGGAAGGCCTGGCTGTCCTCCGCCAAGTCGATCAGGACGGCATACATATCTGAACCCTTATTGATCGGGGCGCTGTTGACCTGTATGCCGCTGTCTTTCGCTGCATTTTGCAAGGCTGCCTGCAGTCCCTGACTGGCGGGTCCGAGGGGAACCCCCGCCTTTTTCATGCCGGGCAGCGCCAGGCCGAGCAGTCGCAACTGGCGTGTCAGCGGTTGATCCAGATACAGGGCGCTGACTTGCTGCTGTCCCGAGGCCAGTCGTTCATAGGTCAGTTGAGGGACCAGCAGCGACAACACCGGGCGTCCGGGCTGAGCCAGGGCCGCTTCCAGTGCCTTGGTGCCTATCGCCACCGTCAGGTCGCCGCCGCTCGCGGGATTGCGCCCAGGTGAGGTGACGGTGACCTTCCAGCCCTCGCGACCCAGGGCCTGGGTCAGACTGT
This sequence comes from Thiobacillus sp., assembly GCA_019459325.1. Lineage (GTDB taxonomy): Bacteria > Pseudomonadota > Gammaproteobacteria > Burkholderiales > Thiobacillaceae > Thiobacillus. Next base: position 30,788 of record JAIBFA010000054.1, on the reverse strand, counting down.
TGGCGGTTTCCTGATAGATGCCCGTGGGTTCCGCCACCAGCACGTTGATAACCGGTGCCGCACGCGCCAGCCCGGCGCAGAGCAAGCTGCAGGCCAGGAGGACAAAGGACAGGCGGGCAAGATGATGCCGCAGCAACCAGATCATGGGCTGGCCCGCCTCGCGCTGTCCGACAAGTGATGGCTACAGGTCTTCATCAGGCTATCGGAACTCGTATTTCAGGCTGAGATAGCCGCGCCGGTCAAACAGTTGCTGATAATAATTTTTGAAGCTTTCTTCTTCCTGACCCAGCAGACTTTGTATCACCAGAGCCGCCTCGACTTTTCCGTCGCTGGTTTTCCAGTCCCTGGACAGACGCAGGTCGAGGCGGTTGTGCTTGCTATCGAAATGACCCTCAAACCAACGCATGTTGTCCAGGAAGTAATAACCCAGACTCACGTTGATGCCTGCAACAGGGTGCGCTGCCAAAAACGAAAGGGTGTGTTGTGGAACAGAGATTGGGTACCACCCCGTTTCCGGAGCGGACTCGGTTGATAACCAGGTTTGAGACAAAACCAGCCAGCCCTTGGGGGTTGGATGCCAACGCACCTGATATTCCAGTCCGCGTTGCCTGACCTCTGGTTTGTTGATATAGGTGAACCAACCGTTGCCATCCGGGGCGTTGATGTATTCCGGATCATTAACTCCGATGTAATGCGTGTCCACGATGTCGTAAATCCTGTTATGGAACACACGGACATCCAAATTGAGACCCCAATCCGGCTTGTTGAACAGATAACCAAGCTCGACACTGTTGATCTTCTCGGCATCGAGTTGATTGACGCTCAGATTCAACTGGTCATACAGCGTGCCGTTGACTGTGAGCTTGATGTCGGTGTTGTTCGCATACAAACCGGGGGCCGACACTCCGTGAGACACACCGAGGCGGAAGGCATGTTCGCCGGAAGGCAACCAGTTGAGTGCGAGACGTGGCGAGAGATAGGTACTGGTGGTGTCGGAATGGCGCTCGATCATGAGGCCGGCATGCCATACCCACTCGTTGGACGGGCTCCATTCCACCGCGCCGGACAAGCGGAAGATGTCATCCTTGAAGTACGCGTCGCGCCCCAGGAGGGCAGGCAAATTCACCCGGTTCAACCGGAATTCGCCGGATAAACTCGTACGCCATTCCGACGCCGCCATGTTCAGGTAGGTGAACTGGACGCCGCTGCCGGTCGTTCTATAGTTTCCGCTGATCGGGTCCAACGGACCTGGCAGCGGTATCGCCTCCTCGTTCTGGTTGAAGGTGTGTTGCAGTTGCAGCGACCACTCCCGCCCCTCGCCCAGCGCATGCTTCCACACGAGGTTGGCAAAGCCACTGAGATAATAGGTGTGCTGATCGGCGTCCATCAATTGGCCAACATTGCTGCCCATCCAGAACCCACGGGATGCGCCGAACTGCAGCATCATGTCGTCCTGAAGCGTGGGCGCGAAATCGCCGCGGAAATTCAGCTGCAGATCTGACGCATGATCCTGTGGAACAGCGTGCCTTTCGTCCTCCCGGCCCAGCAGGCCAATCCGCCAGCTCCCCTTGCTGACTTCGCCACCGTATCTCATAGTAATTTCCCTGAACTGCTTGTCGCCCACCGCGACCTCGCCCATGCCACCCTGCGTGGTGGCTGAGTGACGGGTAAAGATGTGGATGGTCCCAAGCATGGAATTGAGGCCGTCGTTTGCCGCGTTTGGGCCGCGCACAACCTCGATGCGGTCGACGTCGTCGAGCGTCAGCGGAATGCCGCGCCAGGTCGTATGGCCATAAGCCGGGTTGTAGACACTGCGCCCGTCCACCATGATCTGCATCCAATGGGGAAAGGCGTCGGACAGGCCGAGATAAGTCGCCGCCGGCATGTTGCCGCCTGCCCAACCCACTGCAAAGCCCGGCACCAGACGCAGCACATCCACCAGATGACGAAAGCCCGAAGCCTCGATCATCTCGCGCGTGATGACGGTGACCGCCGCCGGCGCGCGATTCACCGGCTGCGAGAGCTTCGACGCCGACAGCACCACAGGCTGTTCCGAAAAATAGTCCGCCTCCGAAAGGGGGGCTGCCGACGCAGCCAACGCCAGTGCCGGCTGCATCATAGCCAGACTGAAAGCATATTTTTTAAACATCGTTCCAGCCCCCCCTTCTATTGCTCGGCCCCCACATGGAGCCTGCTTCCCGTGCATGCGACCCGGGAAGTCTGCCGCATCAGAAATGCATTTTGAAAGACACATAAGCCCGTGGCTCAAACAGTCGGTCGGTATCGAATTCGCTGTAATCGCCCAGGATGCTCTGCGCCACCACGGCCAGTTCTGCACGTGTGTTGCCGACCTTGAATGCCCGACTCAGTCGCAAATCGATACGGTCGTAGGCCGGGGTCTCGAAGGAACCCACCCAGCGAATTTTGCCCACCCGGTAATAGCCGACGCTGCCGCTCAGCAAGCCGAAATCATGACTGGCCAGCAGCGTGAGGCTTTGCGCGGGGGCAGAGTCGACCAGATCCTGAAAATCGGAACGAATACGCGTCCGTGACTGTGACAGGGCCAGCCAGGTGGCTTTGCCGGGCTGCCAGCGCAATTGGTACTCGCCACCCCATTGGTGCGCCCGGTAGAGATTGGCGTAAGTCAAATCAGCGCCGTCGCCTGCGAGCTCGCCCGCAACAGGATAGGGCGTTGTAAAGTCGATGATGTCGTCAAGACGGTTGTGGAATAGCCTGGTGTCCAGGTCCAGGCCAAGCTTCTGCAGGTGGAACAGGTAGCCCAGTTCCACGCTGTCCATGCGCTCAGGTTTGAGTTTGAAGGGACTGAGCAGACGCTGATCGAAAATGAATGGCGCCTGGGTGAATTTGAAATCCGATTCCTGTTCCAGGAAGGTGGGAGAACGATAGGCCCGGCTGACACCCAGGCGAAAACTGTGTCCCGGCACCGGCAGCCAATTGACGGCAAGCCTTGGCGACAGGCGGGTGCCCGCATAGTAGTGCTTCTCCAGCATGGCACCGGCGTGCAATACCCATTCCTCGGCCGGATTCCATTCCATGCTGCCGGACAGCCGGTACATGGTGCCCTGGTGCGTATCCGGCCCCGCCAGGCTGGCGGACCAGGCCCGGTCGAGCCGGGCTTCCGCCGTCCATACGGTGCGCAATTGTTCCAAGGGTTGACCCTGCCAGGAAAACTCCAGCGCGCTGCGGCTGAACCCGTAATTGAGATTGTCTGGAGCAAGTACGCCAGAAAAAGGCAACGGGGCGGGAATGGGCGGGAACGTTTCGTCAGCGCGCGTGACGGTATGGTTGACCAGCAGGCTCCATTCGCTTCTCGTGCTCAAGGTTCGCTGCCAGCGGGCCTGCACATAGCCGTTGAAAAAATCAGTGGTCTGTTGATTGGAGAAGGTGTAACCGACCGAGCTGTTATCCCACTCGCCCAACACGCCACCCGCTTGCAGCGTCACTGCATCGCGGTTGTTGGGTCGCCACTCGGCGCGCGCATCAAGCAGGTGGTCGTGCGCCTCGTCCCGCTGGTTTTTGAGCCAGTCGTCACTGCGGCTGTTGAGGGTGACGCGCCATAGCCAGTCGCCGCTGGCGCCAGCGTACCGTAGCAGGCCGTCACGGACTTTCGCCGAGCCAACAGACGCACCGACTGTCCAGCCGGGATCATCAGATGCAGACCGGGTGTAGATGTGGATGCTCGCCTGGACGGCGTTGACACCATCGTTGGCGGCATTGGGCCCGCGCACCACCTCGATGCGGTCGATGTCATCCAGCGCCAGCGGTATGCCGCGCCATTGCACCTGGCCGTAGGCCGGGTTGTAGACCGAACGGCCATCCACCAGCACCTGTATACGACGCGAATAGATGCTCGACAGACCCTGATAAGTGACCGTCGGTATGTTGCCGCGAACCCAGCTCACCTGAAAACCCGGCACCAGCCGCAACAGGTCGGGCAAATGGCGAAAACCGGAAGCCTCGATCATCTCCCGCGTGATGACTGTCACTGCGGCCGGGGCACGGTTCACCGGCTGGGACAATCTGGATGCGGACAGTACCACCGGCTGCTCTGAGAAATAATCCATCTCCGAAAGCGGGTCCGCGGGCGCGGCCCATGCCAATACCGTGGGCATGCACGCCATGACGGCAAGTGATCGATTAAGCATTGGTACTCCCTTGTGCTTGTCTTGAGCTTATTGGAAACCGCTGTTCTGGATATAGACCAATTGGCTTAATCCATCCTGGATGGCTTAGGCCGCTTGCCGTCCCGGATTAGCCTGACTTGCTGATTCAGCCCGCTTTTCGATGCGCCACACTGCAATCGTCAATGTTGGCGGCTGAATGGAGTTGGATCATGTCAAAGCAGACCTTATTGCTGGCTGGCGCGGCATTGCTGATTGCAGGCGTGGCGCAGGCCGGCCCGCCCGAAGCGCAAGCAAACCCGGAACGCCCGACGATTGCCCAGAGGGAGGCCGCTGCACCCACAGCAGGTGACGACGCGAAGACGGCTGCCGGAAATACGGCGGCCAAGGTGAGCGGGCAGGCGTTGCCGACCGATGCACCCCCCGTCAACGGCGGGGATTGCGACGGCAATTGATCCGTCTTTGCCAAGCACTTACAGGAGGCGCCATGAGACACCTGACCGCTGATGGTATGGCCGCGTTTTTCCTGCTTCATCCACGCGCCAAAGTGCTGGATGTCCGCTTTGCGTATGAACGCGAAGCCGGGCATCTTCCAGGCGACCATCATGTGCCCTGGTACACGCCAGACTGGGAGCCCAACCGGGGCTTTCTTGATCGGGTGCTGCAATGCATCGCCCCTGAAGACTATGTGCTGGTGATCTGCCGCAGCGGGCATCGCTCCTGCGAAGCGGCCGCGCTACTGGAAACAATCGGGTTCAAGCATGTTTACAACCTGCTTGACGGATATGAGGGCATCCAGGAAGTGCGGCAAGCCCATATCGCAGCAGGCGGCAGCAGGATGCTTTTCCAATACAGGAGGGCCTGACCATGAACAGGATTGAAAACACGATGGGGCCAGCGGCGGTTCGCCGCCGTTGGATTTTCGGCTGCATGTTGGCCGCAACTGCGTTGATGTGCGCCCTGCCCGTTGGCGCGGCGGAGGATTCGGCACAAACGAATCTGGAACAGTGGCTGCTGCGCCGTCTGAATCAGCCCACGGAGCACGAGCGAGTGCACGAACGTGAGGGTAATGTCTACATCTACGATGGGCTCACCGATCGCGAGGTCGATCAGGCTTTGTCCGCGCATTTCGACCGCATCGAATACATGATGTTTCTCGGCACGCGGAAGACCATTCCGACAGACACGGCGAACAGCAATGTACAGAGCAGTGCCGAAACGGAATCACCGGGATGCATGTAAGCAAATGCCCCTGTTTCCGGTTACGGCAATATGGAACGGTAGAGCGGCCATAAATGAGGCCGAGTCTGTCGACAAGGAGAACACCATGAACATGAGCGATGTATTGATTCACGTCAACGAATCAACCGAGGAAAACGGACGCTTCCGGCTGGAGGAGTCCTTGCGGGATGTGGCAGGCGTGATTGCGCCGCGCTTCAGCCCTGGTCACGACCATCTGATGTTTGTGGCCTACGATCCGGACTCCACCTCTGCGGCAGCGATCCTGGGGCAGGTTCGCGATCTGGGTTATGGCGCCCAGATCGTGGCGATGTAAACCCTGAACAGGCTCAATCCAGCAGCCCGGTTGCCCGCGCCACGGTCGCCGCCTCGGTGCGGTTGACCACGTCCAGCACCCGAAAGATGGTGGCGATATGCGCCTTGACCGTGCCTTCCTCGATATTGAGTTCACGGCAGATGAGCTTGTTGGGTTTGCCCGCGGCCAGCAGGCGCAGCACCTGCATCTGGCGCTCGGTCAACTGAGTTTGGGCATGCTCCCGTCCATTTGAGCCGGCCCGACTGGACGCGGTGGTTGGCACCGTGGAAAGCGCCTGCGGCGGAACATAGGTTCCCCCCGAGAGCACCAGCTGGATCGCGGACAACATCACGGCGGACGTCGAACTTTTAGGGATGTATCCAGAAGCGCCCGCCGACAGCATCTCCTGAATTTGTTGCGGCTCCTCGGCACCGGTCAGGATGATGAGCGGCAGCCCGGGATGCGATTCAATGAAGCGCCGGATCCCTCGAACGCCATCCATGCCTGGCATGTTCAGGTCGAGCAGCGCGACCTCGGCATCGGGATGGGCTTGGGCTTCGGCCAGTGCGGCATCCAGGCCATCCCCTTCCCAGATTTCGCAGTCGGCGTGGTGCGACTTGAGCAGCAAGGCCAGTCCGTTACGAAACAAGGTGTGGTCGTCGGCCAGGATCAGCTTCATGAAAACGCACTCAGCGCATGCGGGGCTTGCGGGTATGCTTGTCCGGCACCCCGCGCATTTGCCGGCGCGGCGTGGGTGCCAATCCCGCCCATTCCATCACGCGCGCGACCAGATCGTCGTCGAGTTCCATTTTCTGACCGCGGCGCAGCTGCGGCGGCAGCACAATCGGGCCGAACCGGATGCGGGTCAGGCGCGACACCGTCAGGCCGAAGTGCTCGAACAGCCGCCGCACCTCGCGCTTGCGGCCTTCCTTGATGATCACGCGATACCAGCGGTTGGCACCCTCGCCGCCTGCGGCGAAGCAGCTCTGCAGCTGCGCCGGGCCGTCGTCGAGTTCCACCCCGGCCAGCAGTTGGGCGATCATGTCCTCGGTCAGTTCGCCCAGCACCCGCACGGCGTACTCGCGCTCGACTTCGAAGCGCGGGTGCATCAGCTGATTGGCCAGTTCGCCATCGGTAGTGAAGATCATCAGGCCATCGGTGTTGTAGTCCAGCCGGCCGATCGAAATCCACTTGGCGCCGCGCAGTTTGGGCAGCGCGTCGAACACGGTGGCGCGGCCCTTGGGGTCGTCGCGCGTGACGATCTCACCTTCCGACTTGTGGTAGATCAGGATGCGGGTGCGCTTTTCATCGAAGCGCAGGTAGATGCGGCGGCCGCTGACCTTGACGATGTCGCGCGGCCCGACCTTGCTGCCTATCGTGGCGGTTTCGCCGTTGACCTGCACGCGGCCCTCGGCGATCCATTCCTCCATCTCTCGGCGCGAGCCCAGCCCGGCAGACGCCAGCGCTTTTTGCAGACGCTCGCTCGGTGCTTCGGGGGCGATCGCCTGCTGCAGGCGGCTCGCCGCACGCCCCATGGGGGCGGTGGGCGAACGGCGGATGGGGGATGCGGGGCGGGCCATAGTCAGGTGATCTCGGTGACAGCGACGACGCGGGCGGTTTCGATCACCGCGCCAAACGTCTGGGGGACGACATTGTCCGCCAATTCCTCACGCAATTCAGGAATTAATGCAGTTTCATCCGGGGTGACCAGGTTGCCGAGCTCTTCCAGCGGCGGCAGTTCGGACAACGTGACGAGGCCCAGATCGCTGAGGAAATGCCCGGTGGTGCCAAACAGCGTGGGACGCCCAGGCACGTCGCGATGGCCGATGGCCTCGATCCAGCCGCGTTCCTCCAGCGTCTTGATGATGTTGGGGTTGACCGACACGCCGCGGATGTCTTCGATGTCGCCGCGCGTCACCGGCTGGCGGTAGGCGATGATGGCCAGCGTTTCCAGCACCGCGCGCGAGTAGCGCGGCGGCTTCTCGTTCTTCAGCCGCGACAGCCAGGGCTGCATCTCGGCGCGCGTCTGGAAGCGCCAACCGTCGGCCACCTGCACCAGTTCCACGCCGCGACCGTGCCACGCTCCGCGCAATTCGTCGAGTGCGCGGCGCAGCACCTCGTTGGCCAGGCTTTGATTGGACGAGTCCTGCTCGAACATGCGCTTGAGATCGGCCAGCGACAGGGGCTCGACCGCCGCCAGCAAGGCGGCTTCCAGCACCAGCTTCAAATCGTCGGGGTGGTCATTCGGTTGCAGATTCATGGAGCTTTACGTAGATGGGGGCAAACGGCTCGGCCTGCGTCACGTCGAGCAGGGTTTCCTTGGTCAGTTCCAGCACCGCGAGGAAGGTGACCACGAGTTCATGCACGGTCGAGGATTCCGGGAACAAGTCCTTGAATTCCATGAACTCGCCCGGGGTCAGGCGCTTCAGGATGCGGCTCATGTGTTCGCGGATCGACAGTTCCTGGCGGCCGATGCGGTGATGGGTGCGGTTCTTCGCGCGCGACAGGATCGCCAGCCAGGCAGCGGCCAGCTCCTCGGGATGGATGCTCGGCAGGTGCTTCGCCGCCGCCGGCAGGAACACGCTGACCGTGTCGAAGTCGCGCCCGGCCTGCGGCATGGCATCGAGAAGCTGGCCGGCGAGCTTCATCTGCTCGTATTCCAGCAGGCGGCGCACCAGCTCGGCGCGAGGATCCTCACCCTCGTTCGCCTCCTCGGCCTGCTCGCGGCGCGGCAGCAGCATGCGCGACTTGATGTCGATCAGCATCGCCGCCATGAGCAGGTATTCCGCCGCCAGTTCGAGCCGCGTCGCCCGTGCCGCCTCGACATAGGCCATGTACTGCTTGGTCAGCGCCGCCATCGGGATGTCCAGCACGTCGAGGTTCTGGCGGCGGATCAGATACAGCAGGAGATCGAGCGGGCCTTCGAAGGCGTCGAGAAAAATCTCCAGCGCGTCGGGGGGAATGTAGAGATCCTGCGGCAGCTCGGTGAGCAACTCGCCGCGCACCTTGATGACGGGTGCAGGCGGCGTATCGAGGTGCGGTGCGCTAATAAGCTCGGCTGCATTCATGGCCGCATTTTACCCGACTCGGCGGTTCCTCATGTGCAGCATGGCCCATCCCTCGTAATGACCAAAAAATTTTCAGCCTTTTGAAGCCCTTGCATTTTACCGGTCGGTCAACTAGCATGCAGCGCATGAATATCGCAACCGATACACGCTCCAGAATCATCGCGGCAGCGAAGCCCCGTTTTCATTCACGCAGCTATGCGAATGTGGGCATCCAGGAAATCTGCGAGAGCGCCGGCGTACAAAAGGGCAGTTTTTATCATTTCTTCCCTTCCAAGCGCGATCTGGTCATGGCTGTTATAGACGAGTTCGCGGACGATTGGGCACACGGCTTTGTAGCGGAAGCGTTCGACCCGGCCTTGCCGCCCATGGAACGGATCGATTATTTGATCGATGCGGCGTATTTCTGGCAAAAGTCGATCAAGGAAGTGCACGGGCGGATGCTGGGCTGCATCTTTGGCAATCTGACGCTGGAGGTCAGCACACAGGACGATATTCTGCGCGCCAAGCTGCTCGCCATTTTTACGCGGGCAAAATCCCGTTTCCGGGTAACACTGGAACAGGCGGTAGCGACTGGCATCATTCCCCCACTCGACACGGCCCTGACGGCCGAAGCCATGCTCGCCTACCTCGAAGGCGTGATCCTTTTGGCCAAGGCGCAGAACGACCCGGAGGTTCTCTACCGGCTGGGGCCCGCGATCAAAACCCTGCGCATCGAAACGGGCAAGGTCTGATTGCCATGCGATGCGCTTCGTTTTTTTTCGCCCACAAGTTAACCGACCGGTCTAGCAACTGTAGGCTTCGTCTGCTCGATGCGTACGGATTCGTGTCGTCTTTTTCGCCCGGCATTTTTTTGCCGATTTTTTTGACCGAACGGTCATCTACCAACAAAGGAGCATCACGATGAGCACGAACGCAACGCAATCTCTGGATACACGCGGCATGAACTGTCCCTTGCCCATTCTGCGCACCAAAAAGGCCTTGTCGACCATGAGCGCGGGTGAAACGCTCGCCGTCACGGCCACCGATCCCGGCTCCTTGAAGGACATGCAGGCCTTCTGCAAGCAAACCGGGCACGAGCTGATTTCTTCAAGCGCGAATCAGGGCGAGTTTGAATTCCTCATTCGCAGGACTTAAGGAGAGAACCATGGGCGCAGCAGACAAACTCATTCCGGAGAATCTGGACAAATCCCGGTTCGATCAGTGGTTCGATCAGCGCTTTGAAAGCAAAATGGCCGAGCGCGAAGCCGCGCATGTGCCGTCTCTGTCCATCATCGCCACCAAGGGCACGATGGACTGGGCCTATCCCCCTTTCATCCTGGCGTCCACGGCTTCGGCACTGGGCTGGGACGTGTCGGTTTTCTTCACCTTCTACGGACTGGAACTGCTCAAGAAGGATCTGCATCTCGAGATCAGCCCGCTCGGCAACCCCAGCATGCCGATGAAAATGCCGTTTGGACCCCAGTGGCTCAAAGACATCAACTGGAATGTTCCGAATGCCGTCATGGCGGGCTTGCCCGGTTTCGAAAAAGTGGCGACCGGGCTGATGAAGCAAACAGTGAAGAGCAAGGGCGTGGCCACCATCGATGAATTGCGGCATGCCTGCATCGAGGCCGACGTCAAACTGTTTGCCTGCCAGATGACGGTGGACCTGTTCGGCTATTCGCAGGATGAATTCATCCCCGAGATCGAAGGCTGGATCGGTGCGGCGAGCTTTCTGCCTACCGCGCAGAAATCCGACGTGTGCCTGTTCGTCTGAGACCGGACCACGCGCTGCACGGGGCAGGACAACCGGCTTAGGCCGCGCTTGCCCTGCCCTGTTGTCAGCAGGTCAACCCGCGCCGAACACCACCGCCGCCACATCCTGGTAGCGCCGGGCAAAATGCACGGTCAGCCCGGCGCGGATGTGCTCGGGCAGCTTATCGAAGTCGCGCCTGTTGGCGTCGGGCAGGATCAGTTCGTTGATGCCGATACGGCGCGCGGCAATGACTTTTTCACGGATGCCGCCCACCGGCAGCACCTGGCCGGTCAGCGTCAGTTCACCGGTCATCGCCAGCGGCCGGCCGATTTTGACGTTTTTCGCCAGCGACAGCAGTGCGGTCGCCATGGTGACGCCGGCGCTCGGGCCATCCTTGGGCGTGGCGCCTTCCGGCACATGCAGGTGGACGAAGCTTGTGTCGTAGAACTGTGCGTCGGCGCCATACTGTTTGAGATGCGAGGCAATATAGCTGTAAGCGATCTCGGCTGATTCTTTCATCACCTCGCCCAGCTTGCCGGTGAGCTTGAAACCGCGGTTGAGTGTATGCACGCGCGTCGCTTCGACCGGCAGCGTCGCACCGCCCATCGCAGTCCACGCCAAGCCGGTGACGACACCGACGCCGCTCATCGGCTTTTCGCGGCTGAACACCGGCTTGTCGAGATAGGCCTCGACTTCCTTCACCCCAATCCGGATCGGCGTGGCTGCGCCGCCGAGGATCTTGACCACGGCCTTCCTCGCCACCCGTCCCAGCTGCTTTTCCAGATTGCGCACGCCGGCTTCACGCGCGTAACCCTCGATCACGTGGCGCAACGCGCCTTCGCTGATGCTGAGCTGGTTTTTCTTCAGCCCTGCCCGCTCCAGAACACGCGGCCAAAGATGGTGTTTGGCGATGGCGATCTTTTCTTCCGTGATGTAGCCCGACAGACGGATGACTTCCATGCGGTCGAGCAGCGCCGACGGAATCGAAAAGTCGTTCGCGGTGCAGATGAACAGCGCCTTCGACAGATCGAAGCGCACATCGAGATAATGGTCGAGGAAATCGGCGTTCTGCTCGGGGTCGAGCACTTCCAGCAGCGCCGATGCGGGGTCGCCCTGGTAGCTGGCGCCGATCTTGTCGATCTCGTCGAGCATGATGACCGGGTTGGCCGATTCCACTTCTTTCAGTGCCTGAACGAACTTGCCCGGCATCGCACCGATGTAGGTGCGGCGATGCCCCTTGATCTCGGCCTCGTCGCGCATGCCGCCGACCGAAAAGCGATAGAACTTGCGGCCCAGTGCCTCGGCGACGGATTTTCCGATCGAGGTCTTGCCCACCCCGGGCGGCCCGATCAACAGCAGGATCGAGCCCGCCATTTCGCCGCGCATGGCGCCGACGGCAAGGAATTCGATGATGCGGTCCTTCACATCCTCCAGTCCGTCGTGGTCGCGATCGAGGATATGGCGCGCGCGTTCAAGATCGATCTTGTCCTGCGTGTGCACCCCCCACGGCAGCACGGTCAGCCAGTCGAGGTAATTGCGGGTGACGGTATATTCCGGCGAGCCGGTCTCCAGCAGGGAGAGCTTGTGCATTTCCTCGTCGATGCGTTTTTTCGCCTGCTCGGGCAGCGTCAGCTTGGCGATACGCTCGTTGAAGGTGTCGAGCTCGGCGGTCTTGTCGTCCTTGGCGAGACCCAGTTCCTTCTGGATCGCTTTCAACTGCTGGCGCAGGAAGAACTCGCGCTGCTGCTCGCTCATCTTTTCGTCGACCTTGCCGCGGATGTCCGACTGCAGGCGCGCGACGTCGAGTTCCTTCTTCAGCAGCACCAGCACCTTTTCCATGCGCTTTTTCAAGCCGAAGGCTTCCAGAACATCCTGCAATTCCTGCTTGGAGGCTGTGGTCAGGCTGGCAGCAAAGTCGGTCAGCCGGGAGGGCTCGTTCGGCCCGAAGCGATTGAGGAAGAATTTGAGTTCCTCGGAATACAAGGGATTGAGCGGCAGCAGTTCCTTGATGGTGTTGATGATGGCGATTGAATAGGCGCGAATTTCCTCGGAATCCGCCCTGCCCGTCTCGTTGGGATACTCGACGCGCACTTTATACGGCACCGTCTCTGACAGCCATTCGACGATGCGGAAACGCCGCGTGCCTTCCGCGATGAACTGCATCTTGCCGTCTGTTCGGACCGGATGATGGATGCGCACCACGGTGCCCACGCTGCGAAAATCCGCCCGCTTCACATCGTCGGTGTTGTCGGGCTTGACCACCACCAGGCCCACCATGTGGTGGGCGGTATCGCCGATGGCCTCCACCGTCGACAACCACGGCGCCTCGTTCATCAGCAGCGGCAGGGTTTGCGCCGGGAAAAAAGGTTTTTCGGTCAGCGGCAGCAGGTACAGCTCGACCGGCAGTACCGGGGAGGCCGGCAACTGGCGGTCGTCTGGAAGAATTTCACCTTCAAGCGCAGGGTCATTGGGCATGGTCTGATCTTCTCAATCCGGTCTACGGGATTAGGAAGTATCGGGCCTATCTGCCCGTTTTCAAGGTGGAGGCGGATTGGGGGGTACCGGAATTTCCTCGACCGTGTCCGGCAGACCGGACAGGATCATCAGTTCAACCCGGCGGTTGCGCGCGCGCCCTTCCGCTGTTTCGTTGGAGGCGATCGGCTTGCTGGCCTCGCGTCCGATGGCAAGCAGACGCTCGGGCGCGATGCCGCTGTCGGCCAGCAGGCGTACCACGCTGGTGGCCCGCACGGCCGACAATTCCCAGTTGGAGGCGAACACCGAATTGCTGATCGGCACGACGTCGGTATGGCCGGTGATTTCCAGGTTGAACGGCTCATTCTTCAGGGTGTTCGCCACGGTGCGCAGCACGGTCAGCGATTGCGGCTCCAGTTCGGCACGTCCCGGCTCGAACAGCACGTTGGCATTGATTTCGATGCTGATCCCGCGCCGGCTTTGGGTGAGCCTCACCTTGCCTTCCTTCACCAGCGGCCCCATCACGTCGAGCAGGTTGCTCGCCACCTCGGTCATGTGCGCCTGCTCTTCGATCGCCTGCTGCTGCTTCAGGCTGCGTTGCCTGACTTCGGGAGGCAACGCGGCCGGCGTCAGCTGCGGCACCGGCGCGTCGCTCGCCGCCGTCTTGCCGAAGGCATCGCCGAGCGAACTGGCCAGGATGCGGTACTTGCTTTCACTGACCGCCGAGATGGCATACATCACCACGAAGAACGCGAACAGCAGCGTGATGAAGTCGGCGTAGGAAATCAGCCAGCGGTCGTGGTTGTCGTGATCGGAAACGATGCGGCGACGACGGCGCATCAGAAATAGCCTTTCAGCCGCGCCTCGATGATGCGCGGGTTGTCGCCCTGGGCGATGCCGACGAGACCGTCGCAGATGATTTCACGCTCGGCCACTCGGCGTGCAATGGTGAATTTGATCTTGTTGGCGATCGGCAGGAACACCAGGTTGGCCAGCCCCACGCCGTAGATGGTGGCGACAAAGGCGACCGCAATACCGGATCCAAGTTTGCCGGGGTCCGCCAGATTTTCCATCACGTGGATCAGGCCGATCACCGCACCCAGAATGCCCAGCGTGGGGGCATAGCCGCCCGCCGCCTCCCATACTCGCGCAGCCTGGCGCTCAGCCGTTTCGAAGCTGACGATCTGCACATCGAGTGTGTCGCGCAGCTTGGCCGCATCGGCGCCGTCGATCAGCAGTTGCAGGCCGGTTCGCTGGAACGGATCGTGCGTGATGTTGAGGTGTTTTTCCAGCGCCAGCATGCCCTCCTGGCGCGCGGTGTGCGACCACTGGACGACGCGTCGGATGAGCACGCCGTCTTCCGGTGCGGGCGGACGGAAAACCCACTTCGCCATGCGCAGTCCCTGCATGAAAACCGGCAGCGGATGATGCAGCAGGACGGCCGCCAGGGTTCCGATCACCACGATGACGAATGCGGCGGGTTGCAGGAACAGGCTGATCTGCCCGCCTTCCATCGCCTGGCCGCCGAGGATGGCGACCCCTGCCAGCCCGAGCCCGATCAGGCTGCCACGATCCATGCGTCTTCCTTCAGTTTGGTGCGCAGCCGCGCGATGGCCTGGCCATGCAGCTGGCAGATGCGCGATTCGCTGACACCGAAGACTTCGCTGATTTCACGCAGGTTGAGTTCCTGTTCGTAATACAGCGACATCAGCAGCTGTTCGCGCTCGGGCAGGTTTTCGATGCCGGCGATGATGCAGGCGCGCAGGTTGGCGTCGAGCAACTGCGGCAGGGGCATGCTGGCCTCGTCTGCCGACTGCTTGTCGAGGAAGGAATCATCTTCGTCGGACTCGCCGAAATCCTCGAAATACAGCAGCTGGTGGCCGCGTGCGTCACCCAGCATGGACTGATATTCGGCCAGCGGGATTTTCATGGCCGTGGCGATTTCAGTTTCGCTGGGCTGGCGTCCCAGCTGATGCTGCAGGGCGCCGATGGCCTGTTCGATCTTGCGCATCGACTGCCGTGCACTGCGCGGCATCCAGTCGGACTGGCGCAGTTCGTCGATCATCGAACCGCGGATGCGCTGGATGGCATAGGCCTCGAACTGCGCGCTCTGGGCCTCGTCGTAGCGACTGATGGCGTCGAGCAGGCCGATCATGCCGGCCTGCACCAGGTCGTCTTCCTCCACGCTAGGCGGCAGCCGCCCCATCATGTGATGGGCCAGCCGTTTGACCATGGGCATGTATTGGGTGAGCAGGTCGCTTTTTTCGCTTTTGCCGCTTGCGGTGTACATGGGCCTTTACCCTCTCCTGTAGGCTTCCACCAGGCGTCCGCCCTGGATCACGCGCTGCATGAATCCCCCGACACTGCCCAGACTGGGCGGCTGCGGCCAGCGCAGCAGACCGTCGGCCAGCTTGCGGAACTGCGAAGTGGACTGAGCAACGGGAAACGCGTCCACCACCGAGGTATGCAAATGACCCGCACGGGTCAGGCGTTCGTCCAGCGGAATATAACCCAGATAATCGACCGACACCCCCAGGTAACGCTCGGCGGTGTGGGCAAAATTGTGCGCCACGGCCTGCGCTTGGTCCGGTGATTCCATGCGGTTGAGCAGCAGACGGAACTGGCGTTTGCCGAAGTTCTGCGCCAGCCGTTTCACCAGGGTATAGGCCTGCGTGATGGCCGTGCTGCCGGGCGGCAGCACCACCATGATTTCGGAGGCAGCCAGGCCCAGCGGCAGCGCATCGGGATCGGTGGCGTCTTCCATGTCCACCAGCACCACGTCGACGCCGCAGTGCAGGCGATTGAAGCTCTGCGCCAGCCATTCCTGATCGCGTTCCGACAATCGGCCCAGGCGGCTGAAGCCGCCACCGATCGGCAGCACCTGCACATTGTCGGGGCCGTTGAGGATCAGCGCATCCAGGGTGCAGCGCCCCTGCAGCGCATCCGCCACGTCGAAGCGCGGCTTCAGGCCCAGCGCGTCGCAGGCGCCTCGCCCATGCTGGTTCTGATCGATGATGAGGACGTCGCGCCCGGATCGCGCCAGGGCGACCGCCAGATTGGCGGTTGCGGCAGTCTTGCCTGCGCCCTGCTGGCCCGACATCACGGTAATGACCTGAAACCCGGACTGCCCCAGCAAGCGGCGCAGCCCGGCGGCCTGATCACTGACGAATTTATCCAAGGGCCACCGCGCTTTCACGATAGGTGGCCTGCATGCCGCTCATGGCGAAAGCCAGCTCGCTGTCGTCCAGTTGCCAGGGCGAGGACAGCGTGCGGGTCTTGAACGCACGGTGAATCAAGTACTGGCGGTTGGCCAGGTGCAGATCTTCCGGCACGCGCTGGCCAGTCGCCAGATAGTGCACGTTGAGTTCGTGGCGAATCGCGCAGTCGAGCGCCGGACCCAGGCTTGCCGCCTCGTCGACTTTCGACAGGATGCAGCCGTCCAGCCCGCGCGTCTGATAGGCCTGCACTACTTCGTTCAGCGTGTCGCCGTGGCTGGTGGCATTCAGCAACAGCAGGCGTTTGATCTGCTTGCCCGCCTGGCACAGCATTTCGACCTGTTCGGCGACGGCCTGATCGCGCTGGCTCATGCCGACGGTGTCGATCAGCACGGTGTGCTTGTTGCGCAGTTCGGACAGCGCCAGTCGGAGGTCGGCGGCATCGCGCACCGCATGCACGGTCACGCCGAGAATCTTGCCGTAGATGCGCAGCTGCTCGTGGCCGCCGATCCGGTAGCTGTCGGTGGTCAAGAGCGCCAGCTTGTCGGCACCATGGCGCACCACGAAACGCGCGGCGAGCTTGGCGGTGGTGGTGGTCTTGCCGGCCCCGGTGGGCCCCATCAGGGCGAACACGCCGCCGCCGTCGAGCATGTCGGTTTCGTTCTGCATCACGTTGAGGCGCTTCATCAGCGTGTTACGCATCCAGGCCTGTGCCTGTTCGGCGTCGCCCTTGGGCAAGGCTTCCAGCATCTCGCGGGCCAGGGTGGCGGAAAAGCCGGCCGCCAGCATGTCGCGCATCACGGCGGCACCGGACGGATCGCGCCCCGGCAGGTCGCGCCAGGCCAGGTCGGCGAGCTGGCTTTCCAGACGCGTCTGCAGGGTCTTGATTTCGCTGATGACGCTTTTCGCCAGCTGGGCGCTGTCCTCGCTCGGCACGGCGACGCGCTCGATCAGGCGGCGCTTGATGGTGACCTCGGGTTCCGGCTCGGCCGCCCTGTCGGATTCCGCCACCCGGTTGACGGGAGCGGGAGCCGACGCAGGCGCTTCCACCACCGGCGGTGCCATCGAGGCGATATCCTCGGCCGCCAGGGCCAGCACCTCGACCCCGCCATCGACGGCGCGATTGGACAGGATGACCGCATCGGGCCCGAGCACCTCGCGCAACTGGCGCATGGCTTCACGGGATGTTTTGGCGACGATTCGTTTCACGTTCATGCTGCTCCTCCTACCAGGGAAGTCACTTTGATCTGTTTGCCTTCGGGCACTTCAGCGTGCGAAAGCACCTTGAGTTGCGGCACCGTGCGCCGCAGAAAACGTGCAAGTAGCGGACGCAGCACGGCCGGCGTCAGCAATACGGGGGGATGACCCAGCGCTTCCTGGCGCTGCGTCGAAGTCTGGGCGCGTTCCAGCAGGGTGTCGGCCAGGCCAGGCTCCATGCCGGCGGCATCATGGCCGGTTTGCAGGGTCTGCAGCAGCAGACGCTCCAGCCCCTGATCCAGCGCGATTACCGGCAGTTCACTGGCCGATCCGTAGATCTGCTGCACGATCGAGCGGCCCAGCGCCACCCGGACCAGCGCGGTGAGTTCATGCGGATCCTGAACGCGCGTGGCGTTCTCCAGCAAGGTGTCGATGATGGTGCGCATGTCGCGGATCGCCACGCCTTCGATCAGCAGGTTTTGCAGCACCTTCTGCACGGTGGACAGTGTCAGCATCTTCGGCACCAGGTCTTCCACCAGCTTGGGCGCGCTCTTGCCCAGGTGGTCGAGCAGCGCTTGCGCTTCCTGGCGGCCCAGCAGCTCGGCGGCATGCAGCGTCACCAGATGGTTCAGGTGGGTGGCGACCACGGTGCCGGCATCGACCACGGTGTAGCCCATGGCTTGCGCCTGTTCGCGCATGGCGGACTCGATCCACACCGCCGGCAGGCCGAACGCGGGATCGCGCGTGGTCACGCCTGGCAGGGTCGCGGTGATGTTGCCCGGATCGATGGCGAGGAACAGTCCGGTGCGGACTTCGCCGCTGCCGATTTCCACGCCCTTCAGGGTGATGCGATAGCTGTTCGGATTGATCTCGAGGTTGTCGCGGATATGCACGGCGGGCGGCAGGAAGCCGATTTCGCGGGCGAATTTCTTGCGGATGCCCTTGATGCGGCGCACCAGTTCGCCGTCGGCGGCGCTGTCCACCAGCGGAATCAGGCGGTAGCCGACTTCCAGCCCCAGGGTGTCGATGGGCGCGACGTCTTCCCAGCTGGCTTCCTGGGATTCGACCGTGGCGACCGGCGCGGTTTGCACCTCCGGCGCGGCTGCGGCCGCCTGTTGCCGCTTGCCGTTCTTGTAAGCCAGCCAGACCATGCCGCCCGCCAGCAGCAGGAAGGCGAAGTTCGGCATCCCGGGGATCATGCCCATCATGCCGAGGATACCGGCGGTGATGTAGAGCGCCTGCGTCTTGTTGAAGACGTTGGACATCATCTGGCCGGTGATGTCCTCTTCGGTGCTGACGCGGCTGACGATGATGCCGGCCGCGATCGAAATGACCAGGGCCGGAATCTGGGCCACCAGGCCATCTCCGATCGCCAGCAGCGTGTAGTTGCGGGCGGCGTCGGCCAGCGACATGTCGTGCTGCATCAGACCGATAAGCAGACCACCGACGATGTTGATCACCAAAATCAGGATGCCGGCGATGGCATCGCCGCGGACGAATTTCGAGGCACCGTCCATCGAGCCGTAAAAATCGGCTTCCTGGCCGATCTCGGCGCGCCGGCGGCGTGCCTCGTTCTCGTCGATGAGGCCGGCGTTGAGATCGGCATCGATCGCCATCTGCTTGCCCGGCATGGCATCCAGGGTGAAACGCGCGCTGACCTCGGCAATGCGGCCGGCGCCCTTGGTGATGACGATGAAGTTGATCACCACCAGGATGACGAACACGATGATGCCCACCGTGTAATCGCCGCCGACCAGGAAATGACCGAAGGCCTCGATCACCTTGCCCGCCGCGTCCGGCCCGCTGTGTCCTTCCAGCAGCACCACGCGGGTGGACGCGACGTTGAGCGACAACCGCAGCAGGGTGGACAGCAACAGCACCGTGGGAAAGGCTGCAAACTCGAGCGCTTTCTTGGTCGACAGGCTCACGAGCAGCACCATGATGGAGAGCGCGATGTTGAAGGTGAACAGCATGTCCAGCGCGAACGGCGGCAGCGGCAGCACCAGCATCGCCAGGATGAGGACGATGAAAATGGGCGCAGCCATCGCACGCGCATTGGCGCCGCTGAACAGGCTGGAGAGACTCAGGGCGCCGTTCATGCGGTGGCCTGCAGCGGATCAAGTTCGGGCGGAACCGGCAGGTCGACCGGGGCATTGGGGTACGCACCGCCCACCTGCTGGAAATGGCGCAGCTGGAATACGTAGGCCAGCACTTCGGCCACTGCTGCATAGAGCGTGGCCGGAATCTCGTCGCCGAGTTCGGTGTGGCGGAACAGCGCACGTGCCAGCGGCGGCGCTTCCAGCAGCGGCACCTTGTGCTCGGCGGCCAGTTCGCGGATCTTCGCGGCCACGGCGTCGGCGCCCTTGGCCACCACGCGCGGCGCGCGCATCTTGCCTTCGCTGTACTTGAGCGCGACGGCGTAATGGGTCGGGTTGGTCACCACCACATCGGCCGTCGGAATCTCGGACATCATGCGGCGACGGGCCACTTCACGCTGCTGCGCACGGATTTTCGCCTTCAGGTGCGGATCGCCTTCCGATTCCTTGGCCTCGCGACGCAGCTCCTCCTTGCTCATCCTGAGCTTTTTGTAAAAGCTCCAGAGTTGGAATGGCAGATCGATCACGACGATGAAAATCATCGCGCCCGAGATCAGCAGGAAGACCTTGCCGACGATATCGCCCATGTGCTGGATGGCAAGTGTCGGCTCTTCGAGACTGAGCGAAAAAATCGCGCCGATGTTCGACCAGATCAGCCATACGGCGACCCCGCCCAGCAAACCCGCCTTGGCGAGCGCCTTGACCAGTTCGATCAGGCCCTGGCTGGAAAACATGCGCTTGATGCCCGACAGCGGATTGAGGCGTTCGAACTTCGGGGCAAAGGCCTTGGTGCTGAACAACCAGCCGCGCAGCAGCAGCGGCGAAGCCAGGGTGGCAAGCACCACCACGCCAAGGAAGGGGGCCAGCGCCATAGCCGCTTCGAAAAACTGGTTCGACAGCTGCGCCATGACGTGGGCGCTGTCGCGCGCAATGGCAGGTTCGAATTGCAGGCCGTCATGCACGATATGCGACAGGGTCTGACCGAGGCCGTTGGCCATCATCCACAGGCTGGCCCCACCGGCCATCAGGACGACAAACGTGGCGAGCTCGCGTGATTGCGGCACCTGGCCGTCTTCACGCGCCTTTTCCAGCCGCTGTGGCGAGGCTGGTTCTGTCTTTTCCTGATCGCTTTCTTCAGCCATCCCTGCTCACCTGTTGGGGGAACCCGTCACTCATCTGCTGCAGACGGGCTTTCTTCAGGCTGAAGTATCGGACATGCCCGGCGCGGGCAATCAGGGGAATAAGGGTGGATTTGGCCTGCTATTTCACGCCAGGCGGCGTGGGACTCAGCGTGGCGGGGTGCCGGCTTTTTCGATTTCGTCGCGCGCCGCGTCCTCGTCGGCGACGTTGACCCCGGCGGCCTCCTTGGTGATGGCCTCCTCGGTGCGCTTGTTCATCACGATGATACTGATGCGGCGATTGACCGGATCGTGGGGCGCGGCCTGGTTGAACGGCACGGATGACGCCAACCCGACCACCCGCAGCATCTTCGCTTCGTCCATGCCGCCCGCAATCAATTCGCGCCGCGAGGCGTTGGCGCGGTCGGCCGACAACTCCCAGTTGCTGTAGCCGCGACTCGCGTTGGCATACGGTTTGTCATCGGTGTGGCCCGACAGGCTGACACGGTTCTTCACATCATTCAACACCGGGCCGATCTCGCGCAGGATGATCTTGGTGTAAGGCTGCAACTCCGCACTGGCCAGGTTGAACATCGGCCGGTTCTGCTCGTCGACGATCTGGATGCGCAGGCCTTCGCTGGTGATGTCGATCAGCAGTTGCCGTTTGAATTGCCGCAGCGTGGGATTGGCGTCGATCGCCACTTCCAGGCGCTTTTTCAGCTGTTTGAGATTGGCCGCTTCGATGCGTTCGAGTTCGGCCTGTGCGGCCTTGAGGTTATAGGATTTCTTTTCGGCTTCGGTTTCGCCTTTTTTGATCTGGCCATCCTTGCGCGTCAGGTCGGCGCCGCCGCCCTTGATGACGCTGGAGCTGTCGCCGCTGCCGGAGCCCCCTTGCATGGCCACTTTGAGCGGTGTCTTGAAATACTCGGAAATGCCCTCTAGGTCGCCCTTGGCGGTCGAGCCCAGCAGCCACATCAGCAGAAAGAACGCCATCATCGCGGTCACGAAGTCGGCATAGGCGATTTTCCACGCTCCACCGTGGTGGCCGCCCGCCACCTTCTTGATGCGCTTGACGATGATGGGCGCTTTTTGCTCGCTCATTTTCTGCTGTTATCCTGACCTGGCAGCAAGGCAATCAGCGCGACTTCGCGCCCTTGACGTGCGCTTCCAGCTCGCTGAAGGAAGGACGCTCGGTCGAAAACAGCACCTTGCGTCCGAACTCGACCGCAATCGCCGGCGCATAGCCGTTGATGCTGGCCAGCAGGGTGACCTTGACGCACTGGAACATCTTGGTCGATTCGTGCAGTTTCTGCTCGAGCAGGCTGGCCAGCGGGCCCACAAAACCATAGGCCAGCAAAATACCGAGGAAGGTGCCGACCAGCGCATGCGCAATCAGGATGCCCAGTTCCGCCGGCGGCAGGTGAACCGATTCCATCGTGTGCACCACGCCCATCACCGCTGCCACGATGCCGAATGCGGGCAGGCCGTCACCGAGCTTGGCGATAACGTGAGCAGGCACCTCGCCTTCGTGATGATGGGTTTCGATTTCGTTGTCCATCAGGTTTTCGATTTCAAAGGCATTCATGCTGCCGCTCACCATCAGCCGCAGATAGTCGGTGAGGAATTCGACGATGTGATGATCGGCCATGATCGTCGGATATTTCGTGAACAGCGGGCTGCTCTCGGGTGAATCGACATCGGCCTCCACCGACATCAGGCCTTCCTTGCGGATCTTGGTGAGCAGTTCATACAGCAGCGCCATCATGTCCATGTACAGCGCGCGGGTGTATTTCGAACCCTTCAACACGGTGGGCAGCGCCTTCAGCGTGGCCTTGACGGCCTTGCCATTGTTGCCTACCAGAAATGCCCCCCCCGCCCCGCCTCCGATCATCAGCAGTTCCAGCGGCTGGAACAGCGCAGCCAGGTGCCCGCCCGCCAGAGCGAAGCCGCCGAAGACACTGAGCACCACAACGATATATCCAACGATGACTAGCACGACCGTCTGTTCCTTTTGATTGATTTACCGGGTGGGAGCGGACTCCACCCTGCACCGATTTTCTGCATTCGTAAGGCGGGGCTCTCAGAATGAGGATTCGACCAGATTGAAGGAAACTTGATGGCGCAGTATCAGTATTTCCACCTGCCCTGACCTCACATTCGCCACGCATACAAGGTGTGCCGTGCACCTTCGGCCAGTTTCACCACCTGGTCCGGCTGCCGTGCGTTCACGTCGAACGACAGGCTGATGAACAGGCTGCCGCTGCGCATCTGGGTTTGTGCCTGTTGCCACAGACCGGGCATGGCAGCAGGTGAAAGGAAGGCAAACACCACATCGAAATCGGCCAGATCGAGCGTTGCATAATCGCGCCGCATGAAGGTCACCCGGCTGCGTTTGAGCCCAGCACGCAAACGGCTGATGAACCAGGGCGCCGGGGCAATTTCGGTGCCGTAGAGGCGGCCCTGCGGAAAACGCGGCTCCAGATAAAACGGTACGCCCCCCAGGCCGCTGCCGAGGTCGATGAAGCGGAATGACTGTGTCTCGGGCAGCAAGGGAATCAGGCCCTGCCAGGCCTTGCGGTCCGACAGGTACAACGGCACCCGGGTACGGAACGTGCTCCAGTAAAACAGTACCAGCAGCAGGAATGCCGCCAGGTAAACCCAGGCAGGCAGGCTCATCTGCCGGGCCAGCAGGACAGCAGGCAGGAAACCGAAATGCAGGGGAGGCCACCAGGCCGGCTGCCGCCAGAGCATGCTAAGCAGGGCGGCGATCGTCCCTTGTGCGAGAGCGAGTTGCCACAGGGCGGCTTGATACGAAAACAGGATGTGCAGCAGGGGGGACAGCGGCGCTGTCAGCAATACGGCGGCGAACTGGATGACGAGCGACTGGAGACCGACCGGCAGACGCATCATCACCGGAAGTCCAGGGAAATCGGTCAGGCGGCGGCGGTCAGCTCGATCTGGGCCGCGGCCTTGGCTTTGCGCGTTTTTCCGGCGCGCGCGGGCATGTTGCACAGGCCGCAGACATATTTGTCATGCAGGTCGTCCGGATGAACCACGAAGTGGCCGCCGCAATCGCTGCACACGGCGGTTTCGAGCATGCGGCTCTCAAAAAAACGGTTCAACGTCCAGGCACGGGTGAAGCTCAACACGGCTTCGATCTGGTTGGTATGCAGGTATTCCTGATACAGACGGTAGCTCTTGAGCACGGCTTCGATGCCGCTGCAGTCGCTGTTCTTGGTGATATAGCGGTGAATGTTGATGAACAGCGAGGAGTGCACGTTGGGCAGCCAGGTCAGGAACCAGTCGGTCGAGAACGGCAGCATGCCTTTGGGCGGTGACACGCCTTTGACTTCCTTGTACAGCTTGAGCAAGCGTTCGCGCGACAGCGTGGTTTCGGATTCCAGCACCTGGGGACGGGCGCCAAGTTCGATCAGTTCGATCGCCAGCTGGGTGTCACGCATTTCGGTCAACAGACTTTTCTTGCTCATTCGGACATTCCCTTTTTGTGCGTTGCGGTGGTGAACAGCCGAATCAGGCAAAGGCCATGGCCTGGCCCGCCATCAGGATCGCGGCGTGCGACTGCGCAAGGGCACGGTCCTTGGTGTAGCTGGTCAGCATGTTCAGCACCACGCCGTCATCGAAGCGGAAGCGCGAGACCAGCATGCCGGAGCCGGCCAGCTTGAGAATCTGTGCGGGGGTCAGCGCCTCGATCAGGTCGGCAACGTCCTGGCTGATACCCAGACGAAAAATGGCGGTGGCCTTGTCGTGTTGGATCATGTTCTGCGCCAGCATCAGATAGCTGAGATTGACATCGCGCATTTCGTCCAGCATTTCGTCCATTTTCATTTTGTCCGTCCTTCTTCGTTGAATTTTTTTCGAATTCACACTTAAGTCAGCGTGGTGAATTCGTTTTCGGACGACACCCGGGAAAGTTAATGTGGATAAGCGCTGTATTGCCGGACCGATATGAATAACCCGCGACGTCAGTGTTTGTCCTACAAGACAAACCCTGGGCAGTTAAATGCATACGGGTGGCGTTCGTCAGACGCCACCCGGCTGTTCAAACAACATGGAATAACAAGGGCTTGCGGAAATACCCCGCGAATTTACAGTGCGTGTGCGGTCTGAAAGCCTCTCAATTGCGCTTGTAGATATCCTCGAAGCGAACGATATCGTCCTCGCCCAGATAGGTTCCCGACTGCACCTCAATCATGTGCAGATCGATCTTGCCTGGGTTCTCCAGCCGGTGCGTCGTGCCCAAGGGAATGTAGGTCGACTGGTTTTCGGTCAGCAGCATGACCTCCTCGCCGCAGGTGACGCTGGCAGTGCCGGACACCACGATCCAGTGTTCGGCGCGATGGTGATGCATCTGCAGGCTAAGTTTCTCGCCCGGCTTGACCATGATGCGCTTGACCTGGAAGCGCTCGCCTTCGTCGATCCCCTCGTACCAGCCCCACGGGCGGTAAACCTGCTTGTGGACTAGGTGCTCGCAGCGCTTTTCGGCCTTCAGGCGATCGACCAGTTTTTTTACGTCCTGCACCTGGTCCTTATTCGCCACCAGCACCACATCGGCGGTTTCCACCACCACTAGGTCGGACACGCCGAGCATCGCCACCATGCGGGTTTCGGCACGAACGAAATTGTTGCTGGCATTTTCCAGCATGACGTCGCCGCGGACAGCATTGCCCTGCCCGTCTTTCACCGCCACGTCCCACAATGCCGACCAGGCGCCGATGTCGTTCCACGCCATGTCGGCTGGCACCACGGCGGCACGGCGGGTGTGTTCCATCACCGCATAGTCGACCGACTCCGACGGGCAGGCCTCGAATTCGGCGGGCGCAAGCCGCACGAAATCGAGGTCGGGCGTGGCGGCATCGAGCGCGGCGCGGCTGGCATCCAGAATGTCCGGACGCAAGGCCTGCAGTTCCTTGAGAAAATCCGACGCGCGGAACAGGAACATGCCGCTGTTCCAGAAATAGTCGCCGGAATCGACATACTGCTGGGCGGTGGCGAGGTCGGGTTTTTCGACGAAGGCCGCCACCTCGTAGGCGCCGGCGCTATCGGCCAACTGCGCGCCCTTGCGGATATAGCCGTAACCGGTTTCGGGGGTGGCGGCGACGATGCCGAAGGTGGCGAGGTGGCCGTTCTGCGCCGCCTGCGCCGCCGTGCGGATGGCGGCATGAAATGCCGCCACGTCGCCGATCAGGTGGTCGGCGGGCAGCACCAGCATCAGCGCGTCTGGATCGTCGCGCGACAGCATCAGGGCCGCCACCGCAATGGCCGGTGCGGTGTTGCGCCCCACCGGCTCCAGCACGATGGCGCGCGGCTGGGTGCCGATCTGGCGCATCTGCTCGGCAATCATGAAGCGGTGCTCGACGTTGCATACCATCATGGGCGCGGCCATTTCCGGCATGTCTGCCAAACGGCTGACAGTGTCCTGCAGCAGACTGTGGTCGCTGGCAAGCGGCAGCAGCTGCTTGGGCAAGGCCGCGCGGGACAAGGGCCACAGGCGGGTGCCCGAGCCACCGGAAAGAATCACGGGATGAAGTGTGGTCATGTCGTGTGCCCTGTTAAAAAGTCATGTCGTCGATTGAGGCAAATTCTGTTCCAGGCACAGGGCCAGCGCGGTTTCCCAGCCGGGCAGGCGTACGCCGAACGTCTCCGCCAGCCGGTCGCAGTTCAGCTGCGAGTTGGCCGGACGCGCCGCAGGGGTCGGATAGCCGGAGCTTGGAATCGCCGTGAGGCGGGCCAGCTTTTGATCCGCACCGGTCATCTGCGCCAGGATCGCCGCAGCGAAGCCGTGCCAGCTGGTGCGCCCGCCGCAGCTCAGATGATATATCCCGGACGTTGCAGTTTGATCGGGTCGATCCAGCCAGCGCGCAACCACCAAAGCCGTGGCCTCGGCAATCAGGCGCGACCAGGTTGGCGCGCCGAACTGGTCGTCGACCACCGCCAGGGTGTCGCGCTCGCGCGCCAGCCGTTGCATGGTCAGCAGGAAATTGCGCCCGCGCAGGCCGTAGACCCAGCTGGTGCGCAGGATCAGGTGCGGAATGCCCGTGCGCGCAACCGCCTGTTCCCCGGCCAGCTTGCTCGCACCGTAGACTCCCAGCGCGTTCGGCGTGTCGTCTTCCGTGTACGCGTCGGACTTGCGCCCATCGAATACGTAGTCGGTGGAAAAGTGCACCAGCGGAATGCCACAGGCGGCCAACTCGCCTGCTGCGACGGCGTTGATGGCGTGCGCCAGATCGGGCTCGGATTCGGCCTTGTCGACCGCCGTGTAGGCGGCCGGATTGACGATCAGGTCCGGCGCGATCGCCGCCACGCTGCGGCGAATGCCTGCCTTGTCGGCAAGATCGAGCCGGTTGCGGTCCACGGCAATCACCTCGCCCAGCGGCGCCAGCGTACGTTGCAATTCCCAGCCCACCTGACCGTTGACGCCGGTGAGCAGGATCCTCACGCGAACACCTCGCATTCGGCGAGCGGCAGGCCGGCCTGGTCCTTGGCGGACAGCAGCGGCTCATCGTCCAGAGGCCAGGCGATGTTCATAGCCGGGTCGTTCCACAGCAGGCAGCGCTCGAACTGTGGCGCATAGTAATCAGTGGTCTTGTAGAGAAATTCGGCGTGGTCGGACAGCACCAGAAAGCCGTGCGCGAATCCTGGCGGAATCCACGCCATCTCGTGCGTCTCGGCTGACAGCCGGAAGGTGGCGACGCGGCCGAAGTGCGGCGAACTGCGGCGCAGGTCGACCGCCACGTCGAACACCTCGCCTGCCGCCACCCGCACCAGCTTGCCCTGCGGCTGGCTGATCTGGTAATGCAGGCCGCGCAGGACGCCCTTTGCCGAGCGCGAGTGGTTGTCCTGTACGAATTCGGCGTCGATGCCGAGTTCGGCAAAGGCCTTGCGGTTATAGCTTTCGAAAAAGAAGCCGCGTGCATCGCCGTATACCTTGGGCCGCAGCAGCAAGACATCGGGGTGCTGGGTGGCGATCACCTGCATCAGAACACCCGGTCGTTCAGCACGTCGATCAGATAGCGCCCGTAGCCGTTTTTCATCAACGGTTGCGCCAGCGCCTGCAATTGCGCGGCATCAATGAAGCCCTGACGGTAGGCGATTTCCTCGGGGCAGGCGATCTTCAGGCCCTGGCGCTTCTCGATGGTCTGGATATACAGCGCCGCCTCGATCAGCGAATCATGGGTGCCGGTGTCGAGCCAGGCCTGGCCGCGTCCCATCACCTGGACGTCGAGCTCGCCCCACTCGAGGTACTGGCGGTTGACGTCGGTGATCTCGAGCTCGCCGCGCCGCGAGGGCGTCAACGCACGCGCGACGTCAATCACCCGGTTGTCGTAGAAGTACAGGCCAGTGACGGCATAGCGCGACTTGGGCTTGGCCGGCTTTTCCTCGAGGCTGACCGCATGCCCGGCGGCGTCGAACTCGACCACCCCGTAACGCTCAGGATCATGCACCGGATAGGCAAACACTGTGGCACCATGCGTTCGTTGCTCCGCCGCCTGCAAATCCTGGCTCAACTCGTGGCCGTAGAAAATGTTGTCGCCCAGTACCAGGGCGCAGGGATCGGTTCCGATGAAATCGCTGCCGATAATGAGGGCCTGCGCCAGCCCTTCGGGCGCAGCCTGCACCGCGTATTGGATGTTAAGCCCCCACTGCGCACCGTCGCCCAGCAGCTGCTCGAAGCGCGGCGTGTCCTGCGGAGTCGAGATCAGCAGAATGTCGCGGATTCCCGCCAGCATCAGCGTGGTCAGGGGGTAGTACACCATGGGCTTGTCGTACACCGGCAGCAGCTGTTTGGAAACCGCCTGCGTGATGGGATAAAGCCGGGTGCCGGAGCCGCCGGCGAGGATGATGCCCTTGCGCGTGCTCATGTCATATTGCCTGCGTAATTTGTGGATACCCAGTTGCGGTATTCGCCACTGGTGACGTGGGCCACCCAGTCCTGATGGTCCAGATACCACGCCACCGTCTTTTTGATCCCGCTCTCGAAGGTCTCGCTCGGCGTCCACCCGAGTTCGCGCTCGATCTTGCGGGCGTCGATCGCATAGCGCTGGTCGTGGCCGGGCCGATCTTTGACGAATGCAATCAGGCTGCCATGCGGGATGACGGGTGAATCGGGATGCAACACATCGAGCATGGCGCACAAGGTGCTCACCACGACGAGATTGGTTTTTTCGTTGCAGCCGCCGATGTTATAGACATCCCCCACCCGCCCGGCCTCCAGCACACGACGGATCGCGCTGCAATGGTCGCCCACATACAGCCAGTCGCGGACATTGCTGCCGTCGCCATAGACCGGCAGCGGCTTGCCTGCCAGCGCATTGTGGATGATCAGCGGAATGAGCTTTTCGGGAAACTGCAGCGGCCCGTAATTGTTCGAGCAGTTGGTGGTCAGCACCGGCAGGCCGTAGGTGTGGTGGTAGGCGCGAACCAGATGATCCGATGCGGCTTTCGATGCCGAATACGGGCTGTTCGGCGCATACGCCGTGGTTTCGGAAAACGCCGGATCGGCCGGCCCGAGCGAGCCGTATACCTCGTCGGTCGACACGTGCAGGAAACGGAATGCCGCCTGCTCGTCAGCCGGCAATTGCGACCAGTGCGCGCGCACCGCTTCCAGCAGGTTGAAGGTGCCGACCACATTGGTCTGGATGAACTCGCCGGGGCCGTGGATGGAGCGGTCGACATGGCTTTCGGCCGCGAAATTGATCACCGCGCGAGGGCGATGTTCGCGCAACAGCGTTTCAACCCGCTCGCGGTCGCCGATATCGGCCTGCACGAAAATATGCCGTGCATCCCCCTGCAGCGGCCGCAGATTTTCCAGATTGCCCGCGTAAGTCAGTTTGTCGAGATTGACGACAGGCTCATTTCCCGCAGCCAGCCAGTCCAGTATGAAGTTGGCGCCGATAAACCCCGCGCCGCCGGTAACCAGAATCATTGCGGAGCAGGCGCGAAACCGCTGGCATATTCCACCTTGCCGCTGCTGCGCAGTTTTTTGATTTCGGTCTCAAGCAGGGCTTTGCGCTTCTCGCCCAGCAGAACACGCTTGATGGCGTCACGGGCCTGTTCCTGCGTCACAGGCTGCGACTGGGTGCCCTGCAATTGCAGCACGCTGACGCGTCCACCCTTCATCGGCACCACGACCACCTGGCCCTCTTTCATATTGGCGAGATGCGCCAGCATGGGGGCCGGAATCTGCTCCGCCGGCTTGACTGCCACCCCCGCCTTGCCGTCGATACCCTGTCCGCTCAGCCAGTTGGCAAAATCGGCCAGGGACCGGCTCTGTTTCAGTTGAGCCTCCACCTCGGCAACGCGCGCAGGATCGAGTTGCAGTTCCAGTTCCTGAACGCGGTATACCTTGCGCTGCGCGAATAATTCGGGGTGGCGGGTGTAGTAGTCCTGGATTTCCGTGTCTGCAGGCGCGGCCACGTCCTTGAACAGGCGCTCCATGTAGGCCTCGACCAGCACCTGACGCTGCGCCTGCTGCATGGCCAGCGCCACGTCCGGCGCTTTGTCCAGTTTGGCTGCCTTGGCGGCATTGCTGATCAGATGCTGGTCGACCAAGGCTTCCAGGACCTCGCCCCTCGCCTGGGGGGTTTCAGCCGCACCCAGCTTGTCCAGGCGAGCCATCGCACGATCCAGCTCGGCTTGGCTGATGATTCCGCCGTCCACCTTTGCCGCAACGTTCTTGGCAGTCGTTGCCGGCTGCTCGCAGCCGGACAGCAGCATGGACAAGACCGCGATGGCGGCGAGGAATGATGCGCGATGGTCTTTCATTGGCACTCCGGTCATTCAGTCGAATGGCCGGTATGGTGCGGGATTCGACCGCATTCAGCAAGATGCGCCACACCAGCCTGCCAGGGCGGATTAAAGAAAAAAACAAACGCGCCGTTACTCAATACAACTGCTTCAACCGAATCACTATGCCGATGGCGAACCCGTTTATCGGCCTATATTCAGCTTGGGTGGTTGATTTGATTTCCCTTGTAGATCTCCCGGTAGGGTTTATCCCTAGGCGCTCCTCCTCCTGCCAAACCGGGTTTTTCGGGGGGGCGCGGGGGGCGCCGGTTTTTTTGTTTTTGGTTTAGGGCTTCAGGGGGGTTTATTTCGGGCGGGGTGTTTCTTTGCCAACCGGTGTGTGCACGACTCAGCGCTCGATGCCTTCTCAAAATTCCCGCTGAACCAAACAAAAGCGGCGCCAGAGG
>JAIBFA010000047.1 GCA_019459325.1 Thiobacillus sp. | reverse complement strand
TATGGTAGCGGTGGCGATCGCGCACGATCCCTTGCCCTTCATCCGGTAAGCCGCCTCAC
The DNA here is from genome assembly GCA_019459325.1 of Thiobacillus sp. Classification (GTDB taxonomy): domain Bacteria; phylum Pseudomonadota; class Gammaproteobacteria; order Burkholderiales; family Thiobacillaceae; genus Thiobacillus. The sequence continues at coordinate 116,252 of JAIBFA010000047.1, read as the reverse complement.
GGAAATGTCGCGGGGCCGGAACTTTCCCGCAGGTCCCCTCTCTATGCGGTACACTTGTTTGGCAACACAGGGGCCGACCGGTCGGGTGCGTCAGGCATACACCGGCGCGAAGTCTTTTTCCGGCTGTGCCGAGGGGCCGTTCTCGCCCCAGTAGGGCGACAGTTTCCTCAGCTGCGCGACGATTTCCGGCACCACCTGGATGACGCGGTCGATCTCTTCTTCCGTGGTGTAGCGCGATAGCGAGAAGCGGGTGGTGCCGTGCGCGGCGGTGTAGGGAATGCCCATGGCGCGCATGACGTGGCTGGGTTCGAGCGAGCCGGAGGTGCAGGCCGAGCCCGAGCTGGCGGCGATGCCGAACTTGTTCAACAGCAGCAGGATCGCTTCGCCTTCGATGTATTCGAACGCGATGTTGCTGGTGTTGGGCAGGCGGTTGGTCACGTCGCCGGTGGCGAAGGCGTGCGGTACACGGGCGAGGATGCCGGCTTCGAGCTTGTCGCGCAGGCGCTTCACCTCGGTGTTCTCGTGCTCCATCGCCGCCAGCGCCATTTCGCAGGCTTTGCCCAGCGCAATGATCGACGCGGTGTTCTCGGTGCCGGCGCGGCGGCCGCGTTCCTGGTGGCCGCCTCTCAATAAGGGTCTGAAGCGCACGCCGCGTTTCAGGTACAGCACGCCGATGCCCTTGGGCGCATGAAGCTTGTGGCCCGACAGCGACAGCATGTCGATCTTGCTGTTCTTGAGGTCGATCGGCACCTTGCCCACGGCCTGCACCGCGTCGGTGTGGAACATCACGCCGGCGGCATTGGCCAGTTCGGCCATTTCCAGCACGGGGAAGAAGCTGCCGGTCTCGTTGTTGGCCCACATCACCGACACCACCGCGACGCGGTCGGTGAGCAGCCGCTTGTATTCGTCCATGTCGACGCGGCCCTTGCCGTCGACCTTCAGGTAATGCGCGGTGTAGCCTTCTTTTTCCAGCTGGCTGTACAGGGAAAGAATCGCCGGATGCTCGAGCACCGTGGTGATGATCTCGCGGCGCTCCGGGTTGGCCTTCAGCGCGGAGAGGATCGCGGTCGAATCCGACTCGGTGCCGCACGAGGTGAAGATGATCTCGGACTCGTGCTCGGCGCCCAGCAGTTCCTGCACCTGCATGCGCGCCTTCTTCACCGCCAGCCCCACTTTGTTGCCGAAGCTGTGCAGCGACGAGGGGTTGCCGAACTGTTCGGTGAAGTAGGGCAGCATGACTTCCACCACCGCGGGGTCGACGCGGGTGGTGGCGTTGTTGTCGAGGTAGATGCCTTGCATGACCGACTCCTTAGGGTTGACTGGTGGCGCGTGCCAGCGAACCGGCGCGGGTGGGGACGAGCTTGACCAGTTCGCCCAGCTCTTCCATCAGCTTCGCCTGGATGCCCTGCAGCGTCAGCGCCTCCATCTGGCAGCCGGCGCAGGCGCCGGTCATGCTGACGTAGACCGTCTTGCCGTCGACGTCGACCAGTTCGATGTCGCCGTGGTCGCGCTGCAGCTGCGGGCGCACCGATTCCAGCACCGCCTCGATGCGGCGGATGCGTTCCAGGTTGGTGAGCTTGCCGGGCTTGGGCGCTTCCTTCGCCTTAACCGGCACCGCCTTGAAGGTTTCGCCGCGCTCCGCCAGCACCTTGGCGAGGATCTCCTCGATGCCTTCATGACACGAGGCGCAGCCGCCGCCGGCCTTGGTGTAGTTGATCACGTCTTCCATCGTGGAGAGGTTGTTGGCGCGCACCGTGTCCTCGATCAGCACCGCGTCGATGGCGAAGCATTTGCAGATCAGCGCGCCTTCCTCGTGATCGTCGCTCCATTCCTCGCCGCGGTAGTTGGCGATCGCCGCCTGCAGCGCCTCGCGTCCCATCACCGAGCAGTGCATCTTCTCCGGCGGCAGACCGTCCAGATAATCGGCGATGTCCTGGTTGCTCACCTTCAGCGCATCGTCGAGCTTCATGCCCTTGATGATTTCAGTCAGCGCCGACGACGACGCGATGGCCGAGCCGCAGCCGAAGGTCTGAAAGTGGGCCTCCTCGATGGTCTCCGTGTCCGGGTCCACCTTCAGCATCAGGCGCAGCGCGTCGCCGCACGAAATCGAGCCGACATCGCCCACCGCGTTGGCGTCCGCAAGCGGCCCGGCGTTGCGCGGCTGGAAGAAATGCTCTTTGACCTTGTCCGAGTAATCCCACATGGCTGTCTCCTGAACTTACGCAGAGAAGGAAGAACCGCACGCACAGCTGGAGGTGGCGTTGGGGTTCTCGAACTTGAAACCGGAGCCGTTCAGGCTGTCGACGAAATCCACCGTCACGCCGTCCAGCATCGGGGCGGAGAAGGGGTCGATCAGCAGCGTCACGTCGCCCACTGCGACCATCACGTCGTCCGCAGCCTGGGCCTCTTCCAGCCGCATGCCGTACTGGAAGCCGGAGCAGCCGCCGCCCGAAATCGAGATGCGCAGTCCCGCCACCGGCGTGTCGGAACCTTTGATGAATTTCTCTACTGCAGAGAGTGCGCTGGGGGTAAGAGTAAGCATGGTTTGCCTCCTGGCAGGGTGAAGGGATACACACCCTGGGTATCGCAAGCCCCATGCCAGCCCGGCGACAGACACCAAGCCCTTGTTTTATCGATTGAATGTTGCGGCCGCGTGCCCAACCCCCGTGTGCGGAACCCAACCGGACGGGGGGCTTGTAGGGTTTGCAACAACGCCCCTGTCGCAGGCCCGAAGAAAACCGCTTGGGAAATCAGCCGCTTGTCGGATGCGCCCGAAACGCCCGCCCCGGCGCGCCGCTTGCTAGGTAAGGAACAGGCCCGCGCAGCGTGCGCCGGCACCCCCGCACAAAGGAACCCACCATGGCACGCATCGGCATATTTTTCGGCAGCAACACCGGCAACACCCGCAAGATCGCCAAGATGATCAAGAAACGTTTTCCTGACGACGACCTGATGGCCGACCCGCTCAACGTCAACAAGGCCACGCCGGAACTGATCGCCAGCTACGACCACCTCATCCTCGGCACCCCCACCTTGGGCGAAGGCCTGCTGCCCGGTCTGGATGCCGACTGCCAGAACGAGAGTTGGGCCGAGTTCCTGCCCCGGCTCGCCGACGTCGACTTCAGCGGCAAGACCGTCGCCCTCTACGGCCTGGGCGATCAGGAGAAATATTCGGACAACTTCGCCGATGCCCTCGGTGAGCTATATGAATTCGTGAAAACACGCGGTGCCAAAGTCGTCGGCGCCTGGCCCACCGACGGCTACGACTTCATCGCCTCGAAGGCGGAAATCGACGGCGAGTTCGTAGGCCTGGTGCAGGATCTGGACAACCAGAAGATGCTGCTGGAGGACAGGCTGGAAACCTGGCTGCTGCTGATTGCCAAGGAGTTCGGGCTGGTGCTGAAGTGAGATGCGGATTTGCCGGTCTGTAGCAGGGTGCGGAAAGGCGCGGCTGACGCGTGTCCGCACCATTGCTGCGCTGCGGTTTGCCCCTCCTTGCGGTGCCGATGCTAACAAACGGACGGAATACCGCCTGTCTGATGTCACGGCATCTCTTTGTATCGAGCGCTTAATGCATTTGTAAACATAAACCGCAGTTACATCTTACAAATGGTGAGATCCGTGCCTGGTGCGGCCCGCCATATTGTGGTGCGCCACGCGGGGGGTGTCGGGGGAGGTAACAGCGCGCGTAAAAATATAATCTTTATATAACAATAAATTGAATTGTTTTTCCGGGCTGGCACATGGCTTGCTAAATGTTCTCCGTCGCTGTTGATCCCACCGTATCAATTGTTAGGAGAGAACCATGTCTGAACAGTCTCACAAGGACAAACTTGCCGAGATCTTGGCTGCCGGGATGAACCGCCGCAGCTTCATGAAACTGATGGGGAGCGGGGCCGGGCTGGCGGCAGGCAGCGCCATCATGGGTGGCTCGCTGGTGCAAAGCGCCATGGCGGCAGCACCCAAGCGGGGCGGCACCATCAAGCTGGCCTGGGTCGATGCGGTCGATACTCTCGACCCGCATTTCACCGCTTCGCTGGGGTCGGTGAAGATCCTCAACAACATCTTCAATGGTCTGCTCAAGGTGGCTTACGACGGCAAGAAGGTGTCCTTCGTGCCAGATCTGGCCGAGACCTGGGAGATGCCGGACGACAAGACCCACGTGTTCAAGTTGCGCAAGGGCGTGAAATTCCACAACGGCGATCCCTGCGACGCCGCCGCGGTGAAATGGAGTCTGGAGCGCGTCAAGGATCCCGCGGTCGGTTCGCCCCACGCATGGAAGTTCGAGACGCTGGCCGGCATCGACATCGTCGATGACGCCACCATCCGCATGCGTTTCTCCAAGCCTTACGCCTTCCTGCCGGTCGCGCTCACTGGCAGCACCGGGCGCGCCGGCACCATCGTCAGCAAGCGCGCGGTGGAGCAGCACGGCAAGGCCTTCGGCCGCAATCCGGTGGGCACCGGCCCGTTCAAGTTCGCGGGCTGGCGCGAGAACGAATCGATCACGCTGGAGCGTAACCCCGATTATTTCGAACCGGGCCTGCCTTATTTGGACGGCGTGCAGATTCTCCTGATCAAGGAGCCGACCGCCGCGGTGGCGGCCATGATGGCGGGGCAGGTGGACGGCATGAGCCTGTCGCCCTTCCAGTTCATTCCGCAACTGAAGGCGAACCGCAATCTGAAGGTCTACGGTGAGGTCGAGGGGAATTACAGCTTCGTCGGCATGAACAACCGCCGTGCGCCTTTCGACGACCCGATGATGCGCAAGGCCGTGGCCGCAGCGATCGACCGCAACACCATCGTCAAGCAGGGCTATTTCGGCGAAGCCATTCCTGCCTACAGCTGCATCTCGCCGCCCATGACCGGTTTCTACGACAAGAACATCGGCAAGAGCGGGCGCGGTCAGCACTTCGACCTGAAGAAGGCGATGGAATACCGCAAGCAGTCCAAATACCAGGGCGAGGTCAACCCCGTCTATATCGTGGCCCAGGGCTTCACCGGCTCGGGCGGCAGCGGCACGCGCAACTCCCAGCTCATCCTGCCGATGCTGGAAAAGATCGGCATCAAGCCGAAGATCGAACTGCTCGATCGCGCGGTGTGGACCAAGCGGCGCAACGGCGGCGACTTCGATATGTACGACGAGGCCTGGATCGCCGACCTCGATCCCGACGAAACCATCTACCCGGAATGGCATAGCGGCAAGCCCTGGAACTTCGTCGGCTACAGCAACAAGGAATTCGACAAGCTGCTCTCCGAGGCGCAGGACACGCTCAACCAGGCGACGCGCAAGAAGCTCTACGACCGCGCCGAGGATCTGCTGATGGCCGACGCCCCGCTCGCGGTGCTCGCGCACATGAAGGTGTTCAAGATCCTGAGCAAGCGGGTCCAGGGTTTCCAGTACATCCCGGTCGACCTGCTGAACCTGCATTCCGTCTGGCTGGCCTGATGTTCCAGGCTGCATCCGCCAAACTGGCGCAGACCCTGCTGGTGCTGCTGATCGTCTCGGCAGCCAGCTTCGCGTTCCTGAAGCTGGCGCCGGGCGACCCGGTCAGCATCATGCTGGGCTCGGACTATTCGAAATCATCTTATGACCAGCTGACCCACGAACTCGGCCTCGATCAGCCCGTCGTATTCCAGTACGGCAACTGGCTGGCCGATTTCGTCCGCGGCGACTGGGGCACCTCCTACATCACCAACCAGAACATCTTCGAACTGGCGGTGCTGCAGGCGCTGCCGGTGACCCTGACGCTGGCCGCGCTGTCGCTGCTGATCGCACTGGTGATCGGCATCCCCGCCGGCGTGCTGGCCGCGCTCTATCGCAACAGCTGGGTGGATGTGCTGGCGACCACGCTGGCGATCGGCGGCAACGCCTTTCCCAGTTTCTATCTGGGCATCCTCCTGATCTGGCTGTTCGGTGTCGATCTGGGCTGGTTCCCCGTGCTGGGATTCGTCGCGCCCTGGGAAGACTTCTGGCAGGGGCTGTGGCACCTGACCCTGCCGGCCGTCACGCTGGGCGCCTGGTATGTCGGGCTGATCGCGCGCATCACGCGCTCCAGTCTGCTGGAAGTGCTCGGGCAGCCGTACATCCTGGCTGCCAAGGCGCGCGGCGAGCCGGCCTGGCGCGTGGTGTGGGTTCACGGCATGCGCAACGTGCTGATGCCGCTGGTCACCGTCATCGGCCTGCAGCTCGGCGGCATGCTGCGCGGCGCGGTGATGACCGAGGTGGTGTTCGCCTTGCCCGGCCTCGGGATGATGGTCACCACGGCGGTGCTCAACCGCGAATACATCGTGGTCCAGGCCGGCATCATGCTCACCGGCCTGCTGTTCGTGGCGGTCAACCTTGCCGTCGACCAGACCTATCAGTTCCTCGATCCTCGCCTTCGGAGACGCTGACCATGCGTGACGCGCTCAACATCCCCGCCCCCCCGGATTCGCAATGGAAGCGGCGCTTTGTGCAGCCGCTGCTGCGGCAACGCAGCGCCATGCTCGGCCTTGCGATCATTGCGCTCTACGTATTCGCAGCCGTGTTCGCCCCCTGGCTGGCCACCCATGATCCTACTGCCCAGGACCTGATGGCCTCGCTGCAAGGGCCCAGCGCCGCGCACTGGCTGGGCACCGATTCCTATGGTCAGGATCTCTATTCGCGCCTGCTTTATGGCGCGCAACTGGCACTCATCATCGGCTTCGCCTCGGTCGCCCTCGGCCTGGCCGTGGGTGTGGCCATCGGCCTCGCGGCCGGGCTGATGGGCGGGCGCACCGAGTGGGTGCTGATGCGCATTGTCGACGGCCTGCTCGCCTTTCCGGAGCTGATCCTGGCGATGGCGTTCATGGCGGTGCTCGGCCTGGGGACGGAAAACGTCGTCTATGCCCTGGCCTTGTCCTTCGTCGGCCCTTTCGCGCGGATGACCCGCGGCGACGTGCTGCAGGTGAAGAACCAGCCCTATATCGAAGCCGCCCGGCTGATGGGCGTGACGACTGCGGCCATCATCTGGCGCCATGTACTGCCCAATGTGGTGTCGCCCATCCTGGTCCAGGCCGGGATGCGGGTCAGCATCGCCATCCTGCTGGAGTCGGGCCTGTCCTTCCTCGGCATCGGCGTGGTGCCGCCGACCCCGGACTGGGGCCTGATGATCGCCGAGGGCCGCGCCTTCATCACCATGGCGCCGTGGATCTCGGGGGTGCCGGGCGTGGCCCTGGCGATCCTGCTGGTGGCGCTCAATCTGCTGGGTGACGGCCTGCGCGATGCCTTCGATCCCACGACCCAAAAGGACGCCTAGATGGACTGCGCTGTCGCTATGAACCTCGAGGCCGCTGCCATGCCGGAGAGCCAGGAACCGCTGCTCGAAGTGTGCGATCTCAGCCTGCGGCGCGGCCAGGCCGTGGTGCTGGATGGCGTCAACCTGGCGCTGCACCCCGGCGAGACCCTCGGCCTGATCGGCGAATCGGGAGCCGGAAAGTCCACGCTTGCCCTGGCGCTCATCGGCCTGCTGCGCGCGCCCGAGGTGCAGTTGGCGGGCAGTATGCGCTTTCGCGGCACCGAGCTCACCCGGCTCCGGGAAGCGGACTATCGCCGCCTGCGCGGCAACAAGATAGGCCTGATTTTCCAGGACGCGACCGCGGCCCTCAACCCCTGCTTCACCGTGGGCGAACAGATCGCCGAGCCGCTCAAGCGGCATCTGGGCCTGTCGAAATGGGATCGCCGCGAACGGGCCGCCGAGCTGATGCACAGCGTCGGCATTCCCGAACCGCGCCTGCGGCTCGACGCCTACCCACACGAACTGTCCGGTGGCATGCAGCAACGCGTCATGATCGCCATCGCGCTGGCCTGCAACCCCGAGCTGCTGCTCGCCGACGAACCCACCAGCGCACTCGACGTCACCATCCAGGCGCAGATCATGGAACTGATCCTGGACCGGGTAAGGGCGCTGAATTCCAGCGCGATCTTCGTTCTCCACGACCTCGCGCTGGGCGCCCAGGTGTGCGATCGAATCGCGGTCATGTATGCCGGACAGATCGTCGAGGAAGGCCCCAGCGACCGCGTGCTCGCCTCGCCCCTGCATCCCTATACGCGCGGCCTCAAGTCATGCGTCGTCGAACTGGGTTCGCGGACGCTCGTGCCCATTCCCGGCCAGGTTCCGCCGCTGAACGCCATGCCCGCCGGCTGCCGCTTTGCGCCGCGCTGTCCCAAGGCGAAGGCGATCTGCGGCGAGCAGCGCCCGCAGGCCGAAATACGCGACGGCCGCCAGGTCGCCTGCTGGTTCATCGATTAGGTAAGCTCATGCAAGAACCCATCTTTTCCCTGCTGGACGTCGAACGTACCTACGAACTGCGCGGGCGCGGCTGGTTTCATCGCGCATCGCGGCAACTCAAGGCGCTCGACGGTGTGCGCCTGGATCTGCAGCGGGGCGACACCCTCGCCCTGGTCGGCGAAAGCGGCTCCGGCAAGTCGACGCTGATCCGCCTGATGCTCGGGCTCGAGCCCGCCAGCGACGGCCGCGTGCTGTACGGGCAGCGCGACCTGTCCCAGCTCGACGCGGAAGAGAGGAAACGCTTTGCGCGCGAGGTGGCGTTCATCTATCAGAATGCCCGCGGTTCGATGAACCCGCGGATGCGCATCGAGGACATCCTGGCCGAACCGATCCGCTTGCATGGCCTGTGCGCGGAAAGCGCCCTCCCCGAACGCGTCGCGGCACTGCTCGATCGCGTCGGGCTGCCCACCGGCCTGCTGCAGCGTTTCCCCAGCGAACTGTCGGGCGGGCAGATCCGCCGCGTCGCCATCGCGCGTGCGCTGGCCGCCGAGCCCCAGGTCATCATGGCCGACGAGTCGGTGGCGGGACTCGATGTCTCGGTTCAGGCCCAGGTGCTCAATCTCCTGCGCGACCTGTGCCGCGAAGCCGGCATCACACTGGTGTTCATCACCCACGACCTGGGGGTGGCGAGCTATTTGTGCGAAAAGATCGCGGTGCTCTATCTGGGGCGAATCGTCGAGCAGGGACCGACCGACGCCATCCTCAACACCCCGCGTCATCCCTACACGCGCGCGCTGCTGCAGGCGTTCCCGCGCTTCGACATGCCGCTCAAGGCCTCGTTGAGCGGCGAGATCCCGAGCCCGGTCGATCTGCCGAAGGGGTGCCGCTTCGCCGGGCGCTGCCCGCAGGCGCAGGCCGCCTGCCGCGAGACCGACCCGGTGCTCACCGCACTTGAAGCGGGCCGGCAGGTGGCCTGCCTGTTTCCGGTTGCAGCCGCATGACGAGCCGATACGCCCAGTCCTCGCGCGGGGTGGTGACCTCGCCGCATCATCTGGCCACCGCCGCCGGCAAGGCCGTCCTCGACGCCGGCGGCAATGCGGTCGAAGCGGCGCTCGCGGTCGGCAGCACCCTGTGCGTGGTCTATCCGCACATGAACAGTCTGGGCGGCGACGGCTTCTGGCTGCTGTGCGACCAGTCGGGCAACCTGACCGGCCTCGACGGTGCCGGCCCGGCCGGCAAGGCCTACACGTCTGATTTCTACACCGGACAAGGTTTGAACGCGATTCCCGCCCGCGGCCCGCATGCGGCCAATACGGTGGCCGGCCTGGTGTCGGTATGGGGCGCCGCGCATGCGTTCAGCGGCACCCGCTGGGGCGGCCGTCTTGCCTGGCAGGACGTGCTTGCCACAGCCCATGGCCACGCCGAAGAAGGCTTCGCGTGCAGCGCCAGCCAGGGCGACTTCCTGACGCAAAAGTGGGCGGAGCTCGGCGGGTTTCAGAATCTGATCGACATCTATGCCCCCAAAGGGCAGCCCACACCGGCCGGGGCGACTTTCCGGCAACCGCAGCTCGCCGAATCGCTGCGCCTGTTGCAAAGAGACGGCGCGGAAGGCTTCTATCGCGGCGAACTCGGGCGCCGGGTCGCACAGGGCCTGGCCGATGCCGGCAGCCTGCTGTCCGCCGAAGACCTGGCCGTGTTCAACTGCCGCAAGGTGGACCCCATCAGCGTGCGCTACCGCAACGGGCTGGCTGTCAACATGCCGCCGCCGACCCAGGGACTGGCCTCGCTGCTCATCCTGGGCCAACTCGACCATTTCTATCTGGCCCGCCACCCGCATCTTTCCGCCGATTACGTGCATCTCGTGGTCGAAGCGACCAAGCAGGCTTTCCACTTGCGCGACCGCCATGTGGCCGATCCGGATCACGTCGTCGTCCCGGTCGACGAATTGCTCTCGCCCGCCGCGACCGCCGACCTCGCCGATGCCATCGACGTGTCCCGCGCAGCGCCCTGGGGCAGGGGCGTGGGGCCGGCGGATACGGTCTGGTTCGGGGTGGTGGACGCGAAAGGCCGCGCCGTCAGTGCCATCCAGAGCATTTATCACGAATACGGCAGCGGCGTGGTGGCGGGCGAAACCGGCATCATCTGGCAGAACCGCGGCGCGTCGTTCTCGCTCGACCCGCGGCACGTCAATGTGCTGAAGCCGGGCAAGCGGCCCTTCCACACGCTCAACCCCGCCATGTACCTGGAGAACGGCCGCCCGCGGCTCGTCTACGGCACCATGGGCGGCGACGGCCAGCCGCAGACGCAGGCGGCGGTTGCCACGCGTGCGCTGGACTACCGCCTGCCCCTGGCCGATGTGCTGGACAGCCCGCGATGGCTGCTCGGGCGCACCTGGGGGCAGAGCAGCGACAGTCTGAAACTCGAAGGCCGCTTCGCCCCGGAGGTGTTCGACGAACTCGCGAAGCGGGGACACGTGGTGGAGCGGGTGGAGGATTACGCGCAGATGATGGGGCACGCAGGCGTTATTCGCGTGCTGGACGATGGCGCCTGCGAGGCGGCTTCCGATCCGCGCAGCGACGGGGCCGCTGGCGGCGTCTGATTCAACAACACGCAGGGCCGCTGACGGCCGCATGAGGGAAAGCAATTGCTGGAAATCGTTTCTTTTCTCGGCTTGGGCCTGGTTGCCGGGCTGCTCGCCGGCATGCTCGGGATCGGCGGCGGCGTCGTGGTCGTTCCGGTGCTGATCTGGATTTTCCAGCTCCACGACCTGCCGCGCGAGATCATCCCGCACCTCGCCATCGGCACCTCGCTGGCCGCCATCGTGTTCACCTCGATGTCGGCCATCTGGGCGCAGCAGAAGCGCCGCGCCATCGACTGGCCGGTGGTGCGCCTGTTGGCCCCGGCCACGCTGCTCGGCGGCTTCGCCAGCGGCTACCTGGCCGGCTTCATCCCGGCGGCCATGCTGAAGGGATTCTTCGCTGCCTTCCTGCTGCTCGTCGGCACCCAGTTCGTGCTGGACTGGAAGCCCGCCGCACACTGGCGTCTGCCGGGGCGGGGCGGATTGTGGGGCGTCGGTCTCGGCATTGGTTCGTTCTCGGCGCTGCTTGGCATCGGCGGCGGCAACATCACCGTGCCTTTCCTGCATGCCTGCAATCTCGAACTCAGGCGCGCCATCGCCATCTCCACCGCGCTGGGCCTGCCCATCGCGCTGTTTGGCGCGGCCGGCTTCGTCCTGTCCGGTTGGGGGAACGCGCTGCTGCCGCCCGGCACCGTGGGCTATGTATCGCTGCCTGCCCTGGCGGCGATTGCCGGCGCCGCCGTGCTGACCGCGCCACTGGGGGTTCGCCTGGCGCACGACTTGCCGGTCAGGAAGCTGAAGCGGGTGTTTGGCGTGCTGGTGCTGGCAATCTCGCTGCGCATGCTGTGGGCCGTGCTGGTGTAAGCGACCGAGGAGGAGACGCGTGTGAACGATCTGGATCAGAAAATACTCGCCATGCTGGTTGACGACGGCCGCATGAGCTTCGCCGACATCGCGCGCGAACTGGGCATTTCCCGGGTTCACGCCCGCGATCGGGTGCAGCGCCTGATCGATGAAGGCGTCATTGAAAAATTCACCGTCATCGTCAACCCGGAGAAAGTCGGCACCACCGTTTCGGCTTTCTTCGATGTCGAGGTCGATCCTCAGGGGATCGAGATGGTCGCCGAGGATCTGGCCAAGCAACCCGAAGTCAGAAGTCTCTACATCATGAGCGACATGACCAGCTTGCATATTCATACCCTGACCGAAGACAACACGGCGCTTGAAGATTTCGTCCGCCGCAATCTGTTTTCGCGCCGTCATGTCGTCAAGGTCAACTGCAAGATGCTTCTTAGCCGGGTAAAAAATCGGCGTGGGGGTTCGCGTATTTAGCAACCTCAAATGACTTTGCACATCGGGTCAAGTGCTCAACGAGTTGACCTTGATAGGCCGTTCCGGGACGTTTTTTTGACAGGTGGACGATGGACGTAAATCGGCCAGGAGCGGAAGTTCAGGTTGGGAAGCTCGACTGTCTCTTGTTCGGCCAAAGCTGCCGATGGTGATTTAGCCGAGCACTACCGCTATGGAAGCGTTACCGGACATCGACCGGGGAATCTCGCCGAACGGCGGCTTTCCGATTTCCTCTGCGGCAGCACACAACCCTTTAGGGTCAGTCCGGCCGAGCACATCGACTGGTTGAACTGGCATATCAAAGCGGACTATATGTTTTCGCCAGAACCGGCAGTCAAAATGGGCAGAAGTGTAAAGACATGGTTTGACGTCACCTACCAACTCCTTCGATTCAGAAGCGCGCAGAGAACGTAGCGCCGAAGAGCGGTGCTGTGTCGAAGTCGGCCTGGCTCAGCTCGTTACCAGATGAATCCTCGACCCTTAGCTGGCCAGCGGTCACGAACCCAGCGTAAAGGTTCAGTGACATCTGGTCACCAAAAGCGTGAGTTGCGCGGAGAAACACGGGTACTCCACGTTCCTCGCCGATACCGTTGGGCACTGTGCCGTCATTACTCAAGCGAAAGCGCGCGTTGCGCCACGCGGCTCCGAGCCCGACGTTCCAGCCAATGTCGAATCGGTACTCGAGTTCCAAGCCGGCTGGGCCGGTTGGTCCCACGGGTAGCGGGTTCACCAGACGCCAGCGATCGTTAATCCGCCAGTCGACCAGCAGGAACGGGAATACGCTCGTTTCCTCGATGCGGTCGAATACGCCCATGCCAAAGCCGAGACGGTTGCCATTGTCGAAGCGCTTGGTCGCCGAGACGATGCCACCCCAGGTGAATGCGTCACCCGCGTCGGCACCGTTCTCGCGGAACCAGTCGAACGAGGGTGCAAGCCCGACGCTCCAGCCATCGCTCAGACCAAGCGAAAGGGGAACCGATACGCCGTAGCGTTGCACCGTGTTCCATGGTGCAACGTTGCCGAAGCGAACCGGACTCGAGAACGAATAGTCAGTGTAATCGTAGTTGAGCGTCACACCGGCGCGGTTGCCGTGGCCGAGATCACCCGAAACGCCCATGCGCACAATCGCGCTCTGCGCGCTGTAGTCGCCACCGCCGTCAAGATCGCCCTCACCCTGATAGACCGGGGTGACGGAGAGAAAGGGCCGCCAATCCACCCCCTGTGCTTGCGCCACGCCGGCTGTCGCAAGGGCCAGGGTGAGTGCCGTCGAACGCGTGCGACGCGATACATTGAATTTCATTGACCCTCCAGAACAGGGCGCCTGTTTGCCACGGGAATAATGGGGTACGGCGTGGGTGATCATATCTCATGCGCAGAGACAGCAATTAAGAAGGTCAGTTTGCGATGAAATTCCCACTTTTTGCGCGTAACCCGGGTCCACCAAATCTCGATATCGGTGCGCATCTCGGCCATGTCGGAAACGGCAACGAGCGCCCCAGGGCATCACCACAGCGCGCGAACGCCCGATACCGTTGAGCCACTCGCGGAAGGCATCGGACCCGCGCGCCAGTCGAATGCGCGCATATGACAGTGGGCGAGTATATTCAGCCTTGTCACAGCAATGCCCATGGTGCTTCGATGACCCGAGTCCGTTATATGGCTGCCTGCTTCCTGCTTGTGGCCTGGAGTTCTGTCATGGCAATTGACCAGCCTCTCTACACAGTGGTTCGCACTTACGAAACTTTCGAGGTGCGTCGGTATGAACCCTATCTGGTCGCGGAGACAGTTGTCAGCGCGGCGCCCGAAGACGCCGGGAACCAGGGTTTTCGTGTCCTGGCGGGATACATCTTCGGCCGCAACAAAGGAGCGCGCAAGATCGCGATGACCGCACCCGTGGCGCAGTCACCCACCAAGATTGCGATGACGGCGCCGGTAGCCCAACGCGCAAGCGCCGGCGGTTATGTCATCCAGTTCGCGATGCCGCGAGAATGGACGCTGGAAACTCTCCCGGAACCCCTCGATTCGAGTGTCGCCCTGCGCGAGATGCCCGCCAGAACCGTTGCTGTCATTGGCTACTCCGGGGCATGGTCGCAGAGCCGCTACGAGGAGAATCTAAAGAAGCTTGAAGCGGCGCTTACACAAGCGGGGCTGCGCTGGCACGGCGAACCGGTGTGGGCTCGCTATGATCCTCCCTGGAAGCCATGGTTCTGGCGACGTAACGAAATTTGGCTTGAGATTGATTGAGCGCGGAAAGGTTTGCTTGCCTCAGCGCTTGGCCACTTTTCGGCGAGATGCCGTATGCGTGTACTTGGCCACGACCAGCCGTACATCGCTTCGGAACAACGGTCATTGGAACGGCTGCTGCTCTCTGAAACCTGCCGGATAGCCTACGAGTGCAATTCGGCCAGAGCCGCCGGTGATCCTCTGAGGCCCCATCGGCAGGTAAGAGGCGGCGTCACCGGGCGTAGGCCAGGAAATCGTTTAAAAGGCTGCTTTCTGAATCAGCGGATACGTGCTCACGAATTCATAGCGGAAGTAGTCGGCTAAATCTCCAACGGCACCTTCGGCCAACAACACCTGCGCACATCTTGCCGTTACCCTGCAAGCCAACGACACCCAACGAGTTAAACCCAACAGTCATTCGGGTTCGCTTAGAGCGGCCGCCGCCCGTCCCAAGGCATGCGACGCCAGTGGCAACGCCGTGAAAAGGATCGTCACCAGCAGGATCAGACGCCAAGTCCAGGCCGAGTCCCACGCCACCAACGCGGTGCCCAGCGCGAACAGCGTCAAGCTCAGGGTAGCGGCCTTAGTGGCGGCATGCTGTCGTGACAAGGCATCCGGTAAGCGATAAACGCCCAGTGCGGCGATCAGAAGGATGACTAGCGCCAGCCCGCAGAGCAGCCAGCCGAGTGTTGTGCTGATCACTGTTCGCCTCCCGCTGGGTCAGAATTCACACTACCCTGAATCAGTCGCGCCCAGGCCAGCGTGGCGACGAAACCGACCACCGCGAGACCAATGGCGACATCGAGGAACACCGTGCGTTGGCTGAGTAGCGCTGCCGTTATGCTGAGAATGATGGCGACGGCAAACAGTAGATCGAGGCCAATAACCCGGTCGGCAAGCGTCGGGCCGACCAGCAGCCGGTGCAGACCCGGCACGGCAGCCAGGCCGGCAACAATAACGAACAGCAGGGTCAGGGTCATGCCGTTGCTCCGAACAAGACACGCAGCGGCCGCACGAAATCGCGTTCGATGGCCGCCAGGGTGGCCTCGGCCTGGCGGCTGTCGAGCAGGTGCAGCAGTATTTCGTGTCGCTCCGTGTCGATATCCAGGCTGGTGGTGCCCGGTGTCAAGGTGACCAGCACCCCGAGCAGGCTGGAGGCAGCCGGCCCGAGGTCGCCATAGGCGAGGCGGGCAAAGCCCGGTTGCACCTGGCCGCGCGGCGTCAGAATCACCCGCGCCGTGCTCCAGCCGGACAGGGCCAGTTCCTTCAACAGATTGGCCAGTAACAGCAGAATGGCCCGGGTTCGAGTCATGTTTTGCGTCATGTTCCGCTGCCCTGATGCCAGAAACCGGCGGTTGCGACCTGCGCTAGGTGGATGAACGGTTCCGGATACAGCGCCATGACCAGGATCAGTCCGGTCAGCAGCAGCACCGCGGCATAGGCCGGTAGCGGAATCGCGCCGGCGCTCGCGGCCGGCTCCGGATGCGCCTTCCAGAAGCCTTCCAGCCAGATCTTGCTCATCGAATACAGGGTCAGCAGGCCGACGGCAAGGGCGCCGCCGCCCCAGACATAACGTTCCTGTTCGAACGCCTCGCGCAGCAACATGAACTTGCCCCAAAAACCGGTGCTGGGTGGCACGCCGACCAGCGAAAAGGCGCTGATCAGGAACAGCACAGCCAACAGCGGGCGCGCCGCATACAGGCCGCCGATGTGGCGCAGGTCGTAATGGCCGGCGCTGGCGAACATCAGTCCGGCGATCAGGAACAGGTTGGCCTTGACCAGGATGTTGTGGACGGCGAAGTAGGCGGTCCCGGCCGCCGCGGCCGGGCTGGCCAGCGCGATGCCGAGCAGCAGGTAGCCGACCTGGCTGACGATGTGCAGCGCCAGGATGCGGCGCACGTCCCAGTGATAGGCGGCGCCCAGCACCCCGACCAGCATGGTGAGCAAGGCCAGCCAGCCGAGCGCCTCCAGCCAGAGCTCGTGTACGGCGAATACCTGGCCGCTCAGGCGCAACAACACATAGGCCGCGACCTTGGTCAGCAGCCCGCCAACCAGGGCAAGGACGGCGGGCGGCAGCACCGGATAGCTGGCCGGTAACCAGGCAAACAGGGGCAGCGCCCCGGCCTTCAGCAACAGCGCCAGGAGCAGCAGACCGAGATAAGGCCGCAGTCCGGCGGCGACATCCGGCCACTGCCCGGCCACCTGCAAGGCGGCGAAATTGAGCTGGCCGCTGGCGGCATAAATCAGCGCCACCGCGACCAACACGAGCAGGGTACCGAGCAGATTCAGCGCCAGATATTTGAAGGCCGCTTCGTTGCCGCGCGCAGATCCATGACCCACCAGCAAGCCCAGCGTGGCGATCAGCATCAGTTCGAACCAGACGTACAGGTTGAACAGATCGGCGGCCAGGAACACCGCCGCGACCGATGCCAGCAGGCCCAGCATCAGCGGCGTTGTGGTTGCGTTCCGGGTTGCGCTTTCCTGATCATCCCGGCCAAACGAATAGAGCATGACCGCCAGCCCGAGCAGGGCGCTGACCAGAACCAGGGCCGCGCTCAGCGTATCGGCGACCAGTTCGATGCCATAGGGCTGCGGCCAGTTGCCCAACATGAGAGACACCCGGCCGCCTTCGGGCAGGACCGCCAGCAACGTGCCGGCGGCGAGAACCTGCGCCAGCGCGGCGGCAACACCGATCATTTGCTGCCCACGCGCCGGCAGCAGCGCCGCGAGCAACGCGGCGGCGAGGGGGATCAGGATCGGCAGCAAGAGCAGCATCACGGCTCCATCACCGGGGGTTTGATCGGGTCGGTCGCGACAGGCTCGTTGGCGCGCAAGGCGTCGCTATCCTGACGGGCGTCCTGGCGCGCCAGATTGGCGATCAACACCAGTGCGAAACAGAGCAGCGCGAAGCCGATGACGATGGCGGTCAGCACCAGCGCCTGCGGCAGCGGATTGGCGGCGGCTGGCAGGGTTTCCGCGCCGGCGGCGATGATAGGTGGCAAAACAGAACCCGGCCGCCCGGCCAGAAACACCATGAGATTGGCCGCACCGCCGAGCATGGCGAGACCGACGACCAGACGCAGCGTATCGCGCGACAGGATCAGCAGCACGCTGGCGGCAACCAGAACGGACAGGCTCAGGATCAACATCAGCATCATCGCGGGTCGGCCTCCAGCAGCGGATAGAGATAGCCAGTCAGCGTGCCCCAGACCGCGCAGAACACGCCCAGGTCGAACAGCAGCACGGTTGACCAGCCGCCGGACCACAGATGCGTCAGGTAGGGCAGCCCGAGGAAAACAGCGGGCAGACCGCTCAACAGCGTCAGGCCGACGCCGGCCATGGCGAGCCGCAACGGTGCCAGCGGCTGCCGGCGCAGTGCTGCGGCAGGGTCGAGGATGATCGCCAGCAAGGCGCTCGCCGCCACCGCCACCAGCCCGCCGATGAAGCCGCCGCCGGGCTCGTTGTGGCCGCGCAGCAAGATCGCCAGCGCGATGATCAGCATCGCCCAGTACAGCAAGGGTGCTGCGCGTTCGAGCAGGACCGAGCCCGATTTCATGAACCTGAACTCATGGCGCGCTGCCGACGCAGCCCGGCGAGCAAGGGCAACGCGGCCAGCAGCGAGAAGGCGAGCACGGCGATCTCGCCCAGGGTGTCGAAGGCGCGGAAGTCGACGATGATGACGTTGACCACGTTGCGGCCATGCGCTTCGGGCAGGCTATGGGCGGCGAACCAGGCGGCCAGCTCTGTGTTTTCAGGCATCCCGGCCAAATGTAACAGCAGCATGAAGGTCGCCACCCCGGCCGCCACGGCCAGGATGTAATCAAGTGACTTGCCTGGTCTGGGCAAGGCTTTGGCCGCCGGCAAATACGGCAACACGCTGGCGGCGATCACCACCAGCACGGTTTCGACAGCAAATTGGGTGAACGCCAGATCCGGCGCGCCGGTGAACAGGAACAACACGGCGGAGCCATAGCCGATCAGTCCGCTGGCCATCAGTACGGCGATGCGCTGTCGCAGGAACAGCGCGGACACGGCGCCGGTGAGGATGAGCAGACAAGCCAGCGCCCACGCCCAGGCGATGGGCGGCCAGGCCAGCAACGCCGGCCAGTCGAACCGGGGCGTGGCACTGGACAATACCGCCAGGCCCGCGCCCATCAGCAGCAGGGCTGCCAGGGTCTGGCGCAGGTAGTGCGACAGACGGCCGGTTTGCAGATGTCGGGTCTGCCACGCGGCCAAACGTGGGATCGCGTGCAGCAAGTATTCGTAGCCGGCAGCCGGTCCGAAACGGTCGAGCCAATGGACGCGGTGCAACAAGGCATGCAGCCGGTCCCAAGCCAGGAACAACAGCAGGCCTATGCCCAAGGTGATTTCCAGCGCGGTCAGGGTGCCTTCGAAACTGTAGGTTGTGGCTGCCTGCATGGCACCAAGACCGGGCGAGATCGACTGGGCAGCGGCGACCAGCAGCGGGTCGGCCAGGTTGGGCAGGAATTCGAACTCCAGCGCGACCAGCACCAGCAATAGCGGCGGCAGGCGCATCGACCAGGGCACTTCATGTACATGTCCGGGCGGCGCTTCCGGCGGCCCCCAGAACACCCGCACGGCGGCGACGCCGGCCACCGCGACCGCCGTCGCGTTGACCAGCACGGTGGCATAGCTGATCAAGGCGAGCACTTCCGACTCCGCCTTCGCGCTGGCGATCACATCCTTGGCGACGAAGCCGAACGACATTGGCAACCCAGCCATGGATAGACCGGCCAGCACCGCCACGGCGGCGGTCCAGGGCATTAAGCGGCGCAGGCCCATCAGGCGGTCGATGTTGCGGGTGCCGGTGGCATGGTCGATGTTGCCGGCGACCATGAACAGCGGCGCCTTGTACATGGCGTGGGCGAACATGAAGGCCGCCACCGCCAGGCCGGCGCCGGGGCTGGGCAAGCCGACCAGCAGCACCAGCGTGCCCAGGGCGGACAGCGTGGTGAACGCCAGGATGCGCTTCAGGTCGCGCTCGCGCAGCGCCAGCACGGCGGCCCACACCGCGGTGAGGGTGCCGATGCCGACCAGGCTGAACTCCCACAGCGGCAGGTCGTTGAAGGCCGGGTCGAGCCGCGCCAGCAGATAGACACCCAGTTTCACCAGGGTTGCCGAATGCAGGTAGGCGGACACCGGCGTCGGCGCCGACATGGCGTTGGGCAGCCAGAAGTGGAACGGGAATTGCGCCGATTTGGTGAATGCGCCCAGCATGATCAGCACCAGCGCCGCCGACAGGCGCGGGTCCGCATGCAGCGACGGGCCGGCGGCGACGATGCCGGAAAGCGTCCAGACGCCGGCGATCTGCGCCAGCAGGATCAGGCCGCCCAACAGCGCCAGGCCGCCGCCCAGGGTGATCAGCAGCGCCTGGCGCGCGGCGGCGCGGGCCTGCGCATCCTCGTGTTTCCAACCCACCAGCAGGAAAGAAGTGAGGCTGGTCAGCTCCCAGAACAGGAACAGCAGGATCAGGTTGTCGGCGGTCACCGCGCCGATCATCGCCAGCATGAACAGCAGCAGCATGCCAAACAGCCGGCCGCTCCGGGGTTCATGGGCGAGATAGCCGCTGGCATAAATGAACACCAGGGCGCCAATGCCGGTGATCAGGGCCAGCATCTGCGCCGCCAGGCCATCGACGCGAAAAGTGGCGGCAAGCCCCAGGCTGGGCGCCCAATCCAGCGTCAGGTGCCAGGGCAGGGCGTGCTGGTTGATGCCCCAGACCAGCGCCAGGAAGGCAGTCAGTGGCAGCAGCGCAGCCCACAGATAATTCGGGCCTTCGGCGTGCGCGTGGGGATGGTCAGCAGTCATGCCGATATCAGGCAGATTGTAGATCAGGGCACGGATTGCCCCTCATGGCCGCTCAACAAGCGACGCTTTCTCGCCCCGCCGCAGGGTAACCGTGACCCAGTAACCGCACACCAGAGCCAGGATCATGATGCCCAGGCCCACCAGGGTCACGGGATCGTACTTGTCCGGCTCCAGGATGATGATCTTGCGAGCCAGGGCGATGAGGGCAACGGTGAAGATCACGGTCAGCTCGATCTTGCCTTCGGTGTAGTAATTCTTGATGGTCTCCAGCAGTTCGATGCCGATGAGCACCAGCAGGAAGAAGCCGAACAGTTCCAGCAGTTCGTCGATATCCAGGAGCAGCACCGGCGGCGAAATCACGTCCTGGGCCAGTATCCAGGCCAGTTCTCCGACGGACAGCAGGATGACCACGGCCAGCATGAGGATGAGGGCGGCGACAATAAAGCGTTCAAACTGCTTCAGGTGTTGAATCATCTGAAAAACCTCGGTTGAAAAACGCTGGCATGGCTACTTTCCTTGGGATGCAAGCGTTCTGCCTGCGCGTGTTGTTATCGACTCAAGTGCGGTTATCGGGGTGGGCAAGCCGCCAATGCCGCACTGCCAGTACGACCAAAGTGACCGCCAGCAGCGGCAGCACGAAACCGCCCATCACCGCGCTGTAGCCGTGCAGGGCATCGTGGCCGGTAGCGTACAGGATCAGATACAGGGTGTAAGCGACATACAGGGCCAGGAACAGGGCGCCTTCCCAACGGGAGATGCACGATCCGTTGAAGAACACCGGCAGGCATGCGATCGCTACCGCCACCATCACTGGCAGATCGAACGCCAACATGGCCGGAGCCACGGCGAGATCACCGGGCGCGACGCTGGCCGAGATGCCCAGCACGGCCAGAATGTTGAAGAGATTGCTGCCGACCACGTTGCCGACGGCGATGTCGCGTTCGCCGCGAATGGCGGCTAGGATGGAGGTGGCTACCTCGGGCAGCGAGGTGCCCGCCGCGACGATGGTCAGGCCAATGACCAGTTCGCTGACGCCGAGTTGTTTTGCAAAGGTCACCGCCGCCTCCACCAGCCAGTTCGCGCCCAGCACCAGCAGGGCGAGACCGGCCAGGATCAGCAGAATCTGCACGCCCCAGTGCGCATCCCAGCCTTTCGCCACGCCATCGAACGCCTCGTCATACTCGGCCTTGATGGCGGCCGTCTCGCGCCGGCTCTGGCGAATGATGATGAAGGTATAACCGACAATCAGGCTCGCCAGCAGGAGGCCCTCCCAGCGGCTGATGCCGCCGTCGGCGGCCATCGCCCACAGCAGCAGCGAAGCGCCGATCATCACCGGCACTTCCTGGCGAATGATCTGCTGATGCACCACCAGCGGCACGATCAGTGCCGATGCGCCGAGGATGAACAACACGTTGAAAATATTGCTGCCGACCACGTTGCCGAGCGCGATATCGACTTGGCCGGACCATGCCGATTGCACCGACACCGCCATTTCCGGCGCGCTGGTGCCGAAGGCGACCACGGTGAGGCCGACCACCAGCGGCGAGATGCCGAACGACAGTGCCAGTTTCGAAGCGCCGCGTACCAGCAGTTCAGCGCCAGCAACCAGCGCAATGAGTCCGAGAATAAACCAGAGCATTGCATGATCTCCTTCAGGTCAGGCCACGCAGCATTTCTTCCACCTCGAACCCGAGCACCAGCAGCCAGGCGACCATCGCGATGCCAACACCGGCCGCCGCGATGTCCTTGATGATGCCAATCTTTTCGTTATGTCGGGTCTCGACGAAATCGCACAAAGCCTCGATGGCACTGTTCATGATTTCTGCGACCAGCACCAGGGAAGTGGCCACGATGATCAGCAGGGAATCGACCCAATCGCGCGCGAACAGCGCTGCCAACAATACCAGCAGCGAGAAGATGAGCTTCCAGGCGACGCTGAAATCGTAGATCACGGCATAGCGCAAACCCGAAACGATAGTGCGCAGCTTTCGCACGGGGTGATAGCCCGGTTCGCCGGTACCCAGAAACTTATGTCTCATGCCGCGCCGCTCGCGCTTTCAACTTGGACGCTATGACTTGGCTGCCGCAGGAGCAGTGCGTGCAAGCCCGCCACCCACAGAGCGGCAGCGAACAGGCCGGCGGCGACGTCACTGGGAAAATGGACTTGAAGGTAAATACGCGACAGGCCGACCAGCAGCACGGCGATAAGCAGTGGCACAGCCCAGACGAAGCGCTGACGGCCGGCAATGAGGAAAAACGCCAACGCAACTGCCATGACTTGCATGGCATGTGCGCTTGGGTAGGACCAATCCTCCGGCATGGGCAGCAAGGCAGGGAAAAGATCAGGGCGCGGCCGCGACACCCAAAGCTTGACGACGTGGCTCAAGGCCGAGGTGCTCAGCAAAGTCAGAAGGATGAAACTTGCCTCGCGCCGACGACCGCGCCAATAGAGAAACCCTGCCCCCAACACTGTCAGCGGCAAGAGCAACATTAGCGAACCGAGCCAGGTGACCCCCAGCATCAACCGGTCTAATGGCTCATTGCGCAGGTCATCGGCAAGGCTGAGGCCGATACGATCAAATTCAGACAGGGCAAACTGGCCATCGTGGCAAACAGCCAGGGCACCCACCGCCAAGACAGTCAGACCCAGCACCGTAAAGATGACTACCTGTTGCATGCATGCCCCCTGACGCCATCAATGACGCTACGAAAGGTCTTTCAGTTCCTGGTGAATTGTATGTCCTTATCTCACCCTGTCACTAAAGGGGCCTACTCTCTAAATTTGCGATATGTAGGAACAAGTCATGGGGTTGCGGGAAGTGCTGCCGCACGAAAGCAGAAGCTTAAGCGCCGCGCATCGCCAGGCTGTTGAGGCGGGCGCGCTTCTTCAAGGCCTGCTGCGCCGCCTGGACATTTTTGGGCTTGCCGCCCCAGGCGTGCCGCGCAGGTTGCTGCAAGGCGCGGCCGTAAGAGATGCCAAGTTGCCAAGGTGACGCCCCGCCACCTTGATTCAAAGCCTGCTGATTCAAGGCGTTCAGATTGGCGGTGGCTTCTTCCGGGCTCTGCCCGCCGGAGAG
Source organism: Thiobacillus sp. (assembly GCA_019459325.1). Taxonomy (GTDB): domain Bacteria; phylum Pseudomonadota; class Gammaproteobacteria; order Burkholderiales; family Thiobacillaceae; genus Thiobacillus. Next base: position 92,946 of record JAIBFA010000047.1, on the reverse strand, counting down.
GAGTTTGATGCTGGGCACGGCGGTCGGTACGGTGCGGCGCAGCACCTTAAGCGTGACTTCGGCGACGGCTTGGTTTGTGCTGCCTTGCCTCTTCTGGGGCAACTGGGTGCGTCAGTCTGCGTCCACCAGCAACACGTCGCAATTCGCAGCCTGCGCCACGTCCTTGCTCACGCTGCCCAGCAAGTACGCTTCCAGCCCGCCCTGACCATGCCGACCCAGCACAATCAAATCCGCGTTGCAGTGGGCGGCGTGTTGCAAAATCATGACGGGCGGATAACCGACCTCAATCTGGCCTTCTGTTTCGTAGGGCAGGTCTGATTGCAAATTGGCCATCAAATTTCCGGCAATGGTACGCATGCTCTCATTCGCCTGTTCGTCCTGATCCTGCGGCGCCAGCACGTGCAGCACATGCACCGTTTCGTTACCGGCCATCTGTTTGGCCCAGGTGCAGACAGCTTGGGTATGCGGGAAGAAATCAACCGCTGCAAGTACTTGGCAATAGGGCCCGATGGGCACATGGCGCACGACGAGCACCGGACGCTTGCACACACGTAGCAGGCGCCAGGCTGTGGAGCCTAGCATCAGGCTCAGCAGGGAATCCTCGCCACGTACGCCCGCCACCACCAGGTCCGCGGCGACTTCGTTGGCATATTCTCCGATGCGGGTATGCGCGCGGCCGACACGCTGCACAATGTGAACATGGACGTCGTAACGCTCAAGCACCCGTCCGGCTGTGGCATTGAGCCGACTGCGGGCGGCAGCGAGTCTGGCGTCGCCGTTGGCGGCAGGCTCGACAGCCTGACCGGGATACAGCGCCAGGGGGGACAACACATGCAGCAGGTGCAGTTCTGCGCCATGTTGTCGGGCGAGCAGGGCTGCGCGGGTGATAGCAGCATTGGCGGGCAGGGAGAAGTCAGTGGCGACGACGATGCGGGTCAAGTTTTGCATAACGCTCCTTCTAAAAAGGTCCTAAATTGTCCACTATAGAGACAGGGATAAAACCGAATAGTTACGTAGCCTGCTTTTTTCTTTTGTGCGCGCTGTGGTTCAACTGGATTTTCCAGAATCATGGCTTCGGCATCATGTCGGGCGGCGTCACCAGCACATCGCAGGCTGAGCCTCGCCACCGACCGCGGCAAGGACAACCGCGCCGGCGAGCGTGATCAGATCAAGGGTTTGGATGGGGGTCATCCACAACCAAACTGGAGCAGTGCAATGAAGCTTTTAGGTACTTAGGCGGCCACCAGATAGAGATACGCACCTCTTCAGTCGCTTGACCGTGCCCAACCTCTGTGTTGGCCCGTAATGAACGAGCGAACGAACGGGAGCACAAGGGGTGACGCAGCGCATCCATTTTCTTGCCTTGCCAGCTTCTTCGGCGTCTCTCTGTTTTCCGAGCTTTTGGGCGCGACGGAAACCAGCGTCGCGGTAAAAGCCTGGATAGTGATGCCAGGACCCTTCCTTTTGATAGCTGACCGCATCGACGATGGGAGGATCGACGATGGGAAGCGACCGGCTCTTAGGGGTCGGGAGTGCGCATTCGCCGAAATTGAAAGCGGCCATTCAGCGGTATTTCTAACCAATGGCCGGTGTGCGGTGCATAGCTGACCTAGGTGGCGCAGTACGCCAACGGCGGCTCTCTGGCCGAACAACGGACGCTCGCGACCCTCTCCCTGAGTGTCTGCTTTGGGTTGCGAATTCAACCGTTGAAATTGCCTTCCAACACTGAGTCTCGCCAAGCGCTGATGAACTGGGTGCTTCATCAACCGACACTTACGTAAATCCCCGCTGCCAACGTCCGTCCGGTGTGCTCCGCGCCAGTGCATCTTGAACTCCGCGCCCCGTGACAGTGCACTGCCTCCGCGCATGCACCAACTTCCATTGGGGTATTTTCATCTTGGGCACCAATAGTGCTCAATGTGGTCGAACCATGGCCGTTATGGATATGGCACGATCATTGCGAGAGTTGCGTCAGGTCCATCACTGTTCAACGACCAGGAGTACGTCATGAGCTTGTTCAATCAATACATCGAACGCTACCGCCGGGAGGAAGAGGAATACTCGCTGGAGGAATTCCTGGCGATCTGCAAGAAAGACCGCATGGCGTACGCCAGCTCCGCCGAGCGCATGCTGGCGGCCATCGGTGAAGCGGAACTGGTCGATACGCGACAGGATCCGCGCCTCTCTCGCATCTTCTCCAACAAGGTCATCAAGGTTTATCCGGCCTTCAGGGATTTCTACGGCATGGAGGAGACGATCGAGCAGATCGTCTCCTACTTCCGCCACGCAGCCCAGGGGCTGGAGGAGAAGAAGCAGATCCTCTATCTGCTGGGGCCGGTGGGCGGCGGCAAGTCGTCGCTGGCGGAAAAGCTCAAGCACCTGATGGAGAAGGCGCCGTTCTACGCCATCAAGGGCTCGCCGGTGAACGACTCGCCGCTGTCCCTGTTCTCGGCCGACGAAGACGGCGACATCCTGGAACAGGAATACGGCATTGCACGCCGCTACCTCGGCAAGGTGCTATCGCCCTGGGCGGTGAAGCGGCTGCACGAGTACAACGGCGACATCACCAAGTTCCGCGTCATCAAGCGCTGGCCGTCGGTGCTGGGCCAGGTGGGGATTTCCAAGACCGAGCCGGGCGACGAAAACAACCAGGACATTTCCTCCCTGGTCGGCAAGGTCGACATCCGCAAGCTGGAGAAATTCTCCCAGGATGACCCCGATGCCTACAGCTACTCGGGCGGGCTGTCCCTGTCCAACCAGGGCCTGATGGAATTCGTCGAGATGTTCAAGGCGCCGATCAAGGTGCTGCACCCGCTGCTCACCGCCACCCAGGAGGGCAACTACAAGGGCACCGAGGGCTTCGGCGCCATTCCCTTCGACGGCGTGGTGCTGGCCCATAGCAACGAGTCGGAGTGGACGACCTTCCGCAACAACAAGAACAACGAGGCCTTCCTCGACCGCATCTACATCGTCAAGGTGCCGTACTGCCTGCGGGTGTCCGAGGAGGTGAAGATCTACCAGAAACTGCTGCAGCACAGCTCGCTGGCGGAATCGCCGTGCGCGCCCGGCACCCTGGAGATGCTGGCGCAGTTCGCGGTGCTGACCCGGCTCAAGGAGCCGGAGAACTCCAGCATCTACTCCAAGATGCGCATCTACGACGGCGAGAGCCTCAAGGACACCGACCCCAAAGCCAAGAGCTATCAGGAATACCGGGATTTTGCCGGCGTCGACGAGGGCATGACCGGCGTCTCGACCCGCTTCGCCTTCAAGATCCTGTCGCGCGTGTTCAACTTCGACCATAGCGAGATCGCTGCCAACCCGGTGCACCTGCTCTACGTGCTGGAGCAGCAGATCGAGCAGGAGCAGCTGCCGCCCGAGACGGAACAGCGCTACGTGGCCTACCTGAAGGAATACCTGGCGCCGCACTACGCCGAGTACATCGAGAAGGAGCTGCAGACCGCCTACCTGGAGTCCTACTCGGAATACGGCCAGAACATCTTCGACCGCTACGTGACCTACGCCGACATGTGGATCCAGGACCAGGAGTTCCGCGACCCCGACACCGGCGAGGTCCTCGACCGTGCCCAGCTCAATACCGAGCTGGAGAAGATCGAGAAGCCCGCCGGCATCGCCAACCCGAAGGACTTCCGCCACGAGGTGGTCAACTTCGTGCTGCGCGCGCGCGCCCAGAACCACGGCAAGAATCCGGCCTGGACCAGCTACGAGAAGCTGCGCGTGGTGATCGAGAAGCGCATGTTCTCCAGCACCGAAGACTTGCTGCCGGTGATTTCCTTCAATGCCAAGGCCTCCAGCGACGAGCAGAAGAAGCACCAGGACTTCGTCCAGCGCATGGTCACCAAGGGCTACACCGACAAGCAGGTGCGTCTGCTGGCCGAGTGGTATCTGCGGGCGAGGAAGACGTCCTGACGGGGATGCGGCCATGAATCGTCTCGTCGACCGTCGCCTCTCCGGCAAGAACCGCAGCGCCGTCAACCGGCAGCGTTTCCTGCGCCGCTTCAAGTCGCAGATCCGCAAGGCCGCGGCGGAGGCCGTGTCCGGCCGCAAGGTGGCGGACCTGGAGCGCGGCGAGAAGATATCGATCCCGTCCAAGGATCTGTCCGAACCCATGTTCCACCACGGCCCCGGCGGCCGCCGCAACATCGTGTTGCCCGGCAACCGCGAGTTCGTCAGCGGCGACCGGGTGGACCGGCCCGAAGGCGGCGGCGGAGGCAAGGGCGGCGGCGGCTCGCCGGACGGGGAGGGCATGGACGAGTTCGTGTTCGAGCTGTCGAAGGAAGAGTTCATGGACTACTTCTTCCAGGACCTGGCGCTGCCGGACCTGGTGAAGAAGCAGCTCGCTGCGGTGCCCGAGGTGAAACGGGCCCGCGCCGGCTTCGTCAGCCAGGGCAACCCGTCCAGCCTGCATGTGGTGCGCTCCATGAAGCAGGCCATCGGCCGCCGCATGGCCATGGCCGCCGGTCCCCGCGACGCCCTCAGGGAAGCCGAGGACGCGCTGGAAGCGCTGGTCACCCAGGGGCTCGGCGCCAGCCCGGAAGCCGACGAACTGCGCGAGGAGATCGAAGCGCTCAAGGCCCGCATCGCCGCCGTGCCCTTCATCGACACCTGGGACCTGCGCTACGCCAACCGCGTCGACCAGCCCACGCCGAGCAGCCAGGCGGTGATGTTTTGCCTGCTGGACGTGTCGGGCTCGATGGACGAGGACCGCAAGAACATCGCCAAGCGCTTCTTCATGCTGCTCTATCTCTTCCTCACCAAGAGCTACGAGCGCATCGACGTGGTGTTCATCCGCCACCACACCGTGGCCAAGGAAGTCGACGAGGAGGAGTTCTTCGCCTCGCGGGAGTCCGGCGGCACGGTGGTGTCCAGTGCCCTCGAACTGATGCACGACATCATCCTCGAGCGCTATCCCAGCGCCAACTGGAACATCTACGCCGCCCAGGCCTCGGACGGTGACAACTGGGAAAACGATTCGCCGCGCTGCCGGGAGCTGCTGCTCCAGAGCATCCTGCCCCTGGCGCAGTACTTCGCCTACGTGGAAATCGAGGCCGAAGAACCGCAGAGCCTGTGGCACGAGTACGAGCGGGTGAAAGCGGCGAGCCCGCGCTTCGCCATGCAGCGCATCCTCACGCTGGAAGACATCTACCCGGTGTTCCGTGAACTGTTCAGGAAGAAGGTGGCTTGATATGGAACCTGAAATGGAAAGCGCGGCCCCGCCCGTCGCCGAACGCCAGCCCCTGTCCGAGGGTTCGGAATGGACCTTCGAGCTGCTCGACCTGTACGACCGCGAGATTGCCCGGGTTGCCGCGCATTACGGCCTCGACACCTACCCCAACCAGATCGAGGTCATCACCTCCGAGCAGATGATCGACGCCTATTCCTCGGTGGGCATGCCGGTGGGCTACCACCACTGGTCCTACGGCAAGCAGTTCCTGTCCACCCAGAAGAGCTACAAGCGCGGCCAGATGGGCCTGGCCTACGAGATCGTCATCAACTCCAGCCCCTGCATCGCCTACCTCATGGAAGAGAACACCATGACCATGCAGGCGCTGGTGATCGCCCATGCCGCCTACGGCCACAATTCCTTCTTCAAGGGCAACTATCTGTTCCGCACCTGGACCGACGCCGAGGGCATCCTCGACTACCTGGTGTTCGCGCGCAATTTCATCGCCGACTGCGAACAGCGCCACGGCGAGGTCGCGGTGGAGGAACTGCTGGATTCCTGCCACGCCCTGATGAGTCTCGGCGTCGACCGCTACAAGCGGCCCGCCAAGCTCTCGATGGTCAAGGAACAGGCGCGCCAGCTCGAACGCGAGGCCTATCTGCAATCCCAGGTCAACGATCTGTGGCGCACCCTCCCGGCCAAACAGGCGGCGGGGAACGAAAAACAGGCTGCCCGCTTCCCCAGCGAGCCGCAGGAGAATCTGCTGTATTTCATCGAGAAGAACGCCCCGCGACTGGAGCCCTGGCAGCGTGAAATCGTCAGAATAGTCAGAAAAATCGCGCAGTACTTCTACCCGCAGCGGCAGACCCAGGTCATGAACGAAGGCTGGGCCACCTTCTGGCACTACACCCTGCTCAACCACCTGTACGAGGAAGGCAAGCTCACCGACGGCTTCATGATGGAGTTCCTGCAAAGCCACACCAACGTGGTCTACCAGCCGCCCTATAACAGCCGCTTCTACAGCGGCATCAACCCATACGCGCTGGGCTTTTCCATGTTCCAGGATCTGCGCCGCATCTGCGAGCATCCCACCGAGGAGGACCGCCGCTGGTTCCCGGAACTGGCCGGCAGCGACTGGGTGAAGTCGCTCGATTTCGCCATGCGCAACTTCAAGGACGAAAGCTTCGTCGCGCAATACCTCTCGCCCAAGCTGATCCGCGACCTCAAACTGTTCGCCATGGTGGACGACGACCAGGACGACAAGCTGGAAGTCACCGCGATCCACGACGACGCCGGCTACCGCACGGTGCGCCAGCTGCTCGCCGACCAGTACAACCTCGGCAACCGCGAACCCAACATCCAGGTCTACCAGGTCGACGTCTTCGGCGACCGCTCGCTCACGCTGCGCCACTACATGCACGACCGCCGGCCGCTGGGCGAATCGACACCGGAAATGCTGCGCCACGTCGCCCGCCTGTGGGGCTACACGGTGCGAATCGAAAGCGTGGACCAGGACGGCGAATCCCGGCTGGTGGCAACAAGCGAGGGGTGAGGCGGAGGGCAAAGCCGGCTACCGGCCGCCTCACGCAGCCGCCACCAATAAAAAGCCCCGCAGGCTTTCACCTGCGGGGCTTGATCCGCTCAGCCGTCAAAGTTGCCGGCGGCGAGTGGAGTACTTGATCAGGACCGGATCATTCAGTCCCTGTCGTGACCTTTGTCATGGCCGTAATGATGGCCGTTGTCGCCCTTGGTCTTCTGGCAAGGCGTGGTGATCATGATGGTGCGATCGACCTTGCTGTCGGGGTGCTGCACGTTGACGTAGGCGGTGTTCGACTTGAACGGGTCGAAGTAGAGGCCGGTGGCTTCCGCTTCGAGGGTCGTCAGGCTGGCCCACTTGCCGACAGCTTCGGCCACGCCGTCGTTGTTCTCGTCCTTGGCGAACCAGGTGTCCTGCTTGCCGCCATCCTGATCTTCCACGATGTACATGTTGCCATCGGCGTCGATCGCCAAGTTGTCCGGGCTGGTGAACTGCGTGCCGACGGGCGCGCCGGTGGCCATGTCAATCGTGTCGCGGCTGGCGAACAGCTTGACCGTGTTGCTGCGCAGATCGATGGAGAACACCTTGTGGTTGGTGGTGGTCGCCACGAACAGCATCTGCTTGCCGTTACGCAGGGTCTTGACTTCCAGATCTTCGGGGCGGTCGAAGTTGGTGCCGAGGAAGGCGGGCAGGTTCGGGGTGGCGCGGCCGTCGATCGCGGTCAGGCCGTTGGGGTCGGTGACGATCACGGCGCCCGGCAGGGCCACGCCGTTGTTGTCGGTCAGCGGAACCCAGGTGGCGGCGCCGGTGGCTTCTTCAACCGTGCCATCGCCCACGCGCAGCACGAAGGTCTGGCCGGCGGCGAAGAAGTCGTCGCCGTTGTCGGCATGCGGGTTGGCCGAGGTGAACTTGAAGATGTGGCTGTCGTTGCGCTCGTCGATGAAGTACAGGTTGTTCTTCTTGTCGAACGCGAGGCCTTCATGCGAGACGCGCGGCAGGATGTCGCGGTGCTTGATCACGATGTCGGCGGGGGCGGCCAGCGGATTGACCACTTCGAACAGGCGGCCATAAATGCTGGGTGTGGCGGGCGAATCACTCCACGACTCTTCAGCCGTGAGGAACGTGCCCCACGGGGTCCAGCGCGAAGCATCGAAAGCCACGTGGCTGTTCAATGCGGGGGCTGCAGCCGGGCTCGACCAGATGGTGGTGGTCTGCATGGTGCGCAGGTCGGTGCGCTGGATGCCGGCCTGGCCGGTTTCATACACGGTGAACAGGAAACGGCCGGCGTCAGGGCCAGTCTCGTTCAGGGTGTGCATGTCGTAGTTGCCGCTGTCGAAGCGGTTGGTCTGGGCCGGGTCGCGGGCCACGATGGTCATCTGGCTGAAGTGCGGCGAGGACAACACGAAGGGGGCGGACTCGGGCAGGGAGCCGGCAACCGTATCGCCGAGCAGGGGCGTGAAGTCTTCGAAAGACGTGCCGGAGGCAAAAGCCGACGAACCGGCCAGAACCAGACCGATCGCGAGCGTGAGTTTCTTGAGCATCATGGAGCAGTTCCTTATATTCAGTGAAAGGGTTGTGTACCGATACCAGATGGATTGATCCAGATGGCAAGCTGGTGAGCGGGAGGTCGAATCCGGGCCGGCATCCAGAACCCCCGCGTCTGCAGTCGTTTCGGTACGCCGGGGACTATGGCAAACCGATATGACACGCCAATTTCGCTCCGATGGAATAAATATGAATTCTTTAGTGCGCCCCCACTGATCAATGGCCAGCCGGCCCGGCTGCGGCATCGGGTTCAGCCGTCAGCATGTGGGCCAAATGCAATTCCCGGAGCATGGACCGCTTTTTGGCTTGGTGCGCATGCATCCGCCGCAGAATATCGTCCAGAACCCGCACGGCGCTGACTACATAGGGTCCCTTGTTGAGCATGACACACTCGGCGCGGAGCCCCATCGCTGCGTCCGTGATTTCGGCGCGCGATGGCCTCCCTTCCTTGGCAAGCGTTTCCAGGACCTGGGTGGCCCAGATCACGGGGACATGCGCAGCCTCGCAGAGCCAGAGGATCTCTTCCTGAACTTCCGCCAGGCGTTCGAATCCGCATTCGACGGCCAGGTCGCCGCGGGCGATCATTACCCCGCAGCACGGAGAGCGCATGGCCGTCAGCAGCATGTCGGGCAGGTTCTCGAAGCCACGCCGCGTTTCGATCTTCAGCACGATGGCAGGCTGCCGACTCCCCTGGCTCGCCAGCCGCTGCTGGAGCGATTCCACATCCTGGGTGCGGTTGGCGAAGGACAGCTCGACGATGTCGGCGTGCTGGGCCACGAAGGACAGGTCCTCGATGTCCTTGGCGGTCATGGCCGCGAGGCGCAGGTCGCTCTCGGGAAGGTTGATGCCCTTGTCGGCGCGCAGATTCACGGCCTTCAGGTGATCCTGGGTGATGCGGACGAGGACCCGTGTCTTCTCCACCTTCTCGACCACGCCGCCGATCTTGCCGTCGTCGAACCAGATCGGCTCTCCCGCCCGGACGTCATCGAACACCTCCGGAATGGTGCAACCGATCACGGCAGGGGTCAGGATTTTTCCTGCGCTGTCGTAGCTTGCCGGGCGGCCCGGCTTGAGGTCGCGGGTCAGGATGAGCAGGTCGCCCTTCTGCAGGGTGAGAGGGTTTTCACCGGGTGGCAAGGCGCCGATGCGACATTCACGTGGGTCCGGCTTGCCCTCGCCATGCTCGTGGCGCAAGGTGGTGCCGGGGACGATGTAAGCCGTCTTGGACGCCTCTGCCCAGCATCCGTGCTCGGTCACGTCAACGATCCTGAAGCCCCGCGAGGCGTCCCGGGCATCGGTGAATTTCACCCACTCGCCAATGCGAAGATGGGCCAGCCAGGTTGAAGCCACGGGGAGGCAAGCGCTCGCCGCTGAGGGAGGAGGCTGGGGGGAGTCCTCTGAGGTCAACCAGACCCGTGCGGGGGCAGTGACCCGGCCGTAGGCGTCGCGACCCGGGCGTATCCGAACGACTGCCGGGCCCGGCTCCAGCGGTCCGGTGCGCAGTTTCGGCCCGGCCAGATCCATGACGACACGGCAGGACCGGCCCAGCGATCGCTCCGCCTGTCTCAGGTGCTCGATCATCCGCGCCCAGGCCACAGCGTCGTCATGGGCGCAATTGATGCGCATGCAGTCCATGCCTTGCTGGAGCAGGTTATGAACGAGGAGGTAATCGTCCGCCGCCTCGCTCGGCATGGTGACCATGATCCGGACCTTGCGCCCCGGGGTCGCGGGTCCCAACAAGGCGTCCGTATGTTCGGCGAGCAGCCGCTCGCCGTGGGCGAAATCGATGACCGCAGTGTTCTGTGAAGCCGGCTGCCAGGCGCGCTGCACCAGGCGGTGCAGGACACCCAGAACCTCGTCGACCGTGCTCAGGACATGCGACTCGGCCCGCCCGAGGGAGGACAGTCCGAGCGCCGCCAGGCGCAGCTGCAAGGGGCGCAGATCGTGGCGACGCAGGGCCAGATAATGCAGGAGGTTGCGGGCACTGTCCCGATAGTTGGCGTCAACCTTGGCGAGATGGGGCTGCGACCGGGTCAGGCCGGCGACCATATCCGTGCGGATGGCCATGAGTTCGCTCAGGGCGTTCTCGATGTCCGCGCTTTGCGGACACGTTCCGTCCGTGCTGTTCTTTTTTGTCACAACCATCCTTTCCTGAAATCGCCCCCTGTTTTCCTGGAAGCCTGCCGGCCGATTGGCATGCGGTGTTTCGGGCTTTGGGCCGATCCGTCAAAGGCTGACCGAGGCCTCGCGCCTGATCGTGAGCTTGCGCGAGTCCAATCGGGATGGACTGTGTTGCAGGGTGTAAATGGGTTTTCGACTAGCGGACAGGCTGGGCGTCGCCATTCGCTATTGAAGCTTCGAGGCTGCGTACAAGGACCACCACGTTGTGGCTGCCGAGGTGGTTGATGAACAGCTCGCTGGCGAAGCACCGGCCATCACGGCGCCGGGCCTGAAAGGTAAAGGCACATTGGCAGAGATGGGCCAGTCGTGAGTTGATCCGGCCTTCCTGCACCAGTTCGGTGTCCGGTAGCTGCGGGAGGAGCATGGAAACATGACGGCCCGTCAGTTCATCCGGCAGGTAGCCAAACACGTGTTCACACGCCCGGCTGCAGCCGCGGATCACGCCCAGGTCGTCGAGATTGAGCACTGCCAGATCGATCGTTCCGGCATTGGAAACGCCGGATGAAGCATGCGTGTTCGCCTGAGGAGTTTTCACCTGCGGGCTGCTTGCTGTCGCCATGATGGCCTCCATCAATCATCGCTCGGGAATGTTCCCGAGGGACTGAGAATTTTGCCTCCGGCAAATGAATCCTCTGTGACAGCAAAAAGAATTTTGTGTGCAGCGAAAGTGCAGAGAGGGGAATTCAACGACCTTGTTTTCATGGCCCTGACTGCGGTAGCGAGCCCAAGATATATTGGTGTAGCCTGATATTCTAATTTTCAAATCCTCAAGGGTGAGTTGCGATGAGAAAGATTCCTTCCGATGAGTATCTCGAAAAAGCCAAGCTTTTGAGTAAGGTCGAAACCGAACGTCTGCTGTCGAGAACGCGATCAAAATTACAGCGCAGACTGGAAAGTGAAAAAATGACTGCGTTGGAAGTGGTGGCAATACAGCTTGAGATCGAGGATGAGGATCTGAGCGAATGGCGAAAGAAGATGGCTGAAATAAGGAAAAAAACGAAAGCCAAATAGCCGGGCCACCGCTGGACGGAGGCCAAACCAAGGTCCTTGTGTCATCTCTTGACGGTTTTCGGATCGGCCCTGAGGCTTGGCAGGCCAGCCCCAAGAATCGCCAAGCACAGGAACACTCAATGGCAGAAGCACTTAATAAGACCGAAAACTTCACCCACAAGTCCCGGGTCGCCTATTTCTCCATGGAGATCGCACTGGAGAGCGATATCCCCACCTACAGCGGCGGCCTCGGGGTGCTGGCGGGGGATACCCTGCGCGCTGCGGCGGATATCGGCGTGCCGATGGTGGCGGTGACGCTGGTGTCCCGGGCCGGCTATTTTCGGCAGGAGATCGACCCACAGGGCCGACAGATCGAGCGTGCCGACGACTGGGATCCTGCCCGCTACGCGACACGGCTGCAGGCCACCGTGGCGTTGGAACTTGAAGATCGCCAGGTGTGGGTGGGGGGATGGCTTTATGTGGTGAGTTCGCTGGTCGACGGCGGCGTGCCCGTCCTGCTGCTGGACACCGACCTGCCAGTGAACGACCCGCGCGACCGCGACATCACCCACTACCTGTACGGCGGCGACGAGATCTATCGGATGAAACAGGAAGTGGTGCTGGGCGTGGGGGGGATCGCCATGCTCCAGGCCCTGGGCTTCAAGCTCATGGGGTATCACATGAACGAGGGCCACTCCGCCTTCCTCACCCTGGCCCTGCTGCGGCGCTTCGCCTATCCCAGCGAAGGCCTGCGACCCGGCGAGAGCCTGTACGATGTGCCCCGGGTGCGGGAGCTGTGCACCTTCACCACCCACACGCCGGTGGAGGCGGGCCACGACAAGTTCGACTACTCCCTGGTGCGACGCATCTACGGTGATCTACTGGACCCGGGCACCGTGAAGCTGCTGGCCGGCGAGGACAAGCTCAACATGACCCGCCTGGCCCTGAACCTGTCCGAGTACGTGAATGGCGTGGCCAAACGCCACGCCGAGGTCTCCCGCCAGATGTTTCCGGGTTATGCGGTGCACGCGGTGACGAACGGGGTGCATGCCTCCACCTGGACCAGCACGCCCATTGCAAAGACATACGACCAGTATGTGCCGGGCTGGTGCCATGAGCCGGAACTCCTCTCCCGCGCCGACCGCATCCCGGACGAGAAGCTCTGGGCAGCGCACCAGGAGGCCAAACAGGCTCTGCTGGACAAGGTGCGGGAACTGACCGGGGTCGCGTTCAATCCGGATCAGCCCATCCTGGGCTTTGCGCGGCGCATGACCGCCTACAAGCGGGCGGACCTGCTATTCACCGATTTCGCGCGTCTCAAGGCCATCGCCCGGGAACGTCCCTTCCAGATCGTCATGGCCGGCAAGGCCCACCCGATGGACGCGGCGGGCAAGCAGCTCATCGAAACGCTGCACGTCCACATGCGGGACTTGGCGGGGGATATCCCCATGGCTTTCCTGCCTGATTACGATATGGCGCTGGCCCTGCTCATGGTGTCCGGCGCTGATGTCTGGATCAACACCCCCCTGCGACCGCTGGAGGCCTCCGGTACCAGTGGCATGAAGGCCGCCTTCAACGGCGTGCCCCAGCTCTCGGTGCTGGACGGCTGGTGGGTGGAAGGCTGCCTGGAAGGGGTGACCGGTTGGGCGGTGGGGGATGACTGCCCCACCGCCAACGGCCACGATTCCATGGCGCTGTATGACAAGCTTGAGCGAGTGGTCCTGCCGCTTTGGTATGACGACCCGGCTGGCTGGATCGCCGTCATGAAGGGCGCCATCAGCAAGAATGCCGCCTACTTCAATAGCCACCGCATGATGCGTCGCTATGCCACAGAGGCGTACCTGAGGTAAGCGCGCCTGCGATCGTTTTCCGGATTGTGAATTTTTTATTACAAACGCGTCTGGCGCTCGAATATTGAAATTAACTAAATATACTGTTTATTCCGTATGTTCATTTAAGGAGTTTTATCGTGGCCGATGACACCAAGAAACCCGCCGAAGCAAAACCCGCGACCCCTGCAGCGAGCCTCACGGCTGCTGCCAGCACCAAGCCAGCGGCCACCAAGCCAGCTGCACGGGCAAGGCCGGCGGCTGCCCCGGCAGCCAGGAAAAGGGCCCCAGCCACTGCCAAGAGCACGCCGGCAGCGGAAAAGAAAACCGCCACGCGTCCTCCCGTAGCCAGGAAATCGCCCCCGGTAAAGAAAGCCGTACACGAGCCAGAGCCGTTTGCTGCCAAGGGCAATAAGGCAGGCAAACCACCCAAGGCAAAAAAGGCCAAACTGATTCGCGACAGCTTTACCATGCCGGATGCAGAATATGCCCTGATCGCAACGCTCAAAAAGCGTTGCCTTGATGCGGGGGTGTCGGCAAAAAAGAGCGAGATCCTGCGCGCAGCCGTTGCGAATCTGGCGAAACTGAGTGACGCATCGCTGGTTGCCGCGGTACGTCGCCTGGACGTCATCAAGACGGGACGTCCCGCCAAAGGGTCAAAATAGTTTCTTTTCGGGGCAGCTTCAGATCGAACAGCCGTCGCTCACCCGTGTTGAGATGGTCGCGCACGGTAGAGCTCGGTCAGTTCGGGCGCTTAGTCTGTTCGCCAGACCGTCCGGTCATCGGCCAAAGCCACCCCCGAGCCGGCTCGTCAGCTCGGAGGGGAATTGAACCGATACGCGTCCTATTTGTTCAGCGACAGGTCGTAAATTCTCAGTTGCAGCGGTTTTTTCAGTTCTTCGATTTCGCTGTATTTGGCCAGAAGCTGGTCGGCCTGCTGATACAGATATTCCCCGCGCAGGACGGCATTTTTCTGCGCCTCGATCTCTTCATCGTAATTCGTGATCTTCCCGATGAGTTGCGGGCGCATGGGCGTGCCATAGAGCCGTGGCGCGCTGCCGCGGCGTAATTCCTGCACCATCTGGAATTGCTGGTAGATCGCCTGTTGCTGCTGATTGAGCATGTTCAGGGCGTTGTAAAGATTTTGCAGTTCGGTGGCGTTGTCGGCGGCGGCAGCGGCAAAGCTCAATTGCAGCAGTAGCAGGGCATAGATGAGGTGACGCATAACGCCTCCAGAGTCTGAAGTGAATGCACCCATTATAGAAATCCACAGCGATAGTGGAGCCGACTCGCGCTCAGGGGCGGCACTCGGAAAGCAGTGAATCCCAAAAAATGTTTTTTGGATGAGGGGGCGGCTTGCCGGGCCGACTCACGCAGCCGCCACCACGCTCCGCAAGTACTTCAGCACCGGCAGCGTCGAAGCGCTGTCCAGCGCGGTGTAGCCGCCGCTGGTTTCCTTGTCGAGGTTGGCGCCGGCGTCCACCAGTCGCTTGAGCACGTCGAGCTTGCCGGTGGAGGCGGTGTAGATGGCGCAGGTGGCGCCGTTGACGTTCTGGTTGTCGACGTTGGCGCCGTGGGCGATGAGCAGGGAGACGAGTTCGGGGTCGCCGTGGACGCAGGCGAACCACAGGGCATGGTGGTCGTCGTCGTTGACGTGGTTGGGGTCGGCGCCCAGGGCCAGCAGTTCTTCCACCAGGGCGCGCTCGCCCTGCAGCGCGGCCAGCATGAGGGGGGACATGCCGTTGTCGATACGGGCGTGCAGGCGGCCGGCCGGGAAGCCGTGTTGCGACAGCCAGGAAGACATGGCCGGAGACGGCGCGGTGGGCGAGGCCGTCTCCGTCTGGCTGAATTGCAGCCAGCCCTGCCAGCCGCCCACCAGGTTGAGTACGCGCGTGCAACCGAAGCCGGCGATGAACTGGCAGAGGTCGCGGCTGCTGTTGCCGTGATAGCAGTAGACCAGCACCGGCCGCTCGCGCTGGCGGCTTTTCATGAGTTTCCTGAGCAGCGCGTCGGAGACCGGCTCGGCGCCTTCGATGCGGCCCTGCGCGTAAGTGGCCGGGTCGCGCATGTCGAGGATGAGCAGTTCGGGTTCGGTGCGCAGGTTTTGCAGTTGGGTGGGGTGGAGGTCGTGGTAGTTCATGGCGTGGGGTCCTCTCGCAGATCGGGGCCGGGCATGGGCAGGAGGGACGTACGCAGCAGGTGCTTGAAGCCTTTCATCACCGGCTTGGGGATGTGGGTTTCGGCGCGCACGCGCAAGGTGTGGATGACATCTGTCAGCTCGGGGTTAGCGCCTTGCCGGGCCTGTGCGATCAGGGCGTGGACTTCGTCGCCCAGGCCTTGTCCGGGCCGTTCCCTGACCACGTCGTACACCGCGGTGAGGGCGGTTTTTTCCGCCTCGCCCATCTTGCATTTGCCGTCGAGGATCTTGAGCATGATGGCGGTGACGCAGTCCAGGTGGGCCGGTTCGAGTGGGGTGGCGTGTGCCCATTGCGTGGCCGGATGCATGAGGGCCGGTGTCCTGGCCGCATCCCACAGCCTCTTGAAGCGCGTATCCAGATCGGAGAGCAGCCGGTCGGTTTCATTCAGCTGGCTGAAGCCGGCGCGGGGCGCGAGGTCACCGGTTTCCAGAGCCTGTTTCAGTTGCTCGCGCCAGGCGTAGACCTCTGCGATTCGGGCCTTGAGTTGGCTGATTTCCTGCTGGATGGCCATTCAAATCCCCGCGGCAAGAGACGCCACCACCGAACTGCCGATGCCGTCGCTGGGGTCGAGCTGCCGCAATTGATCCAGGATTTCGACCGAGGCGGCGGTGTTGCCGCGGCGCAGCTCGAGAAAGGCCATGGCCTTCAGGGTGAGGAGGGCGAAGCTGGCTTCCTTGCCGTGCAACATGTCGAGCGTCCAGTCGCGCCAGTCGGGCGGCAACTGGCCGAGCCGGGCCGCTTCGCGCATGCCCTGCGCGGCCATATCGTAGGCGGCGTCGAACTGGCATTCGCGGTTGTAGAACTTGACCAGCGCACGGTAGAGCGGGAGCGAGGCGGGCGCCTGGCTGCGGGCGATGCCGAACAGCAATTCGGCGCCGGCCGGGTCGCTGCGATATTGCGCCATGCCGCGTTGCAGCAGGGTGAGGACGTCGGCCGGCAGACTGTCGATGTCTGCCGGTTGGGCCATCTCGTTCATGCGGCTTGCAGGTATGCAGCGCGCAGCAGTTTCATGTATGCGCGGTTGGCCGCCAGTTCCAGCGCGGTGAAGCCGTCCAGGGTTTCCAGCGTGGGGTCGGCGCCGGCGTCCAGCAGCAGCTGGACGATCGCGGTCTTGCCGGCCGAGGCGGCGTAGATCAGTGCGGTGGCGCCGTTGACGTTCTGGCTGTCGAGCGGCGCGCCGGCCTTGATCAGGGCGTTCGCGCAGGGGGCGCTGCCGGCGTAGCAGGCAAACCAGAGCGCGCCGTTGCCGTCGGCGTTCATCTCGCGCGGATCGGCCCCGCGCGACAGCAGATCGCCGATGTAGCCGATGCGGCCCATGCGGGCGGCATGCATCAATGGCGTGGTGGCGTTGGCGATGCGGCCGTGCAGGGTTTGCTGCAGCGAATCGGAAGAGGGGAAGCCCTGGTTTTCGAGCCAGGCCTTGAGTGCGGTGTCATTCATCGTAGGCGGGCAGGGTGAGGAGTCGGGGATCGTCCACAGGCATGCCCACGGCGAAGTGGTACAGCACCTGAAAACGGCTGTCGGTGAGGCCCAGCACGTCGTGGTCGGCATCGTCGAAGAAGCAGCCGATGCCGGTGCCACGCCAGCCGGCGGCTTCGGCCTCCAGCGTGATGACGTGGCCGAACATGCCCGCCTCCCAGTGCAGGTGGCGGTAGGCGGCGGGGTTCGCTCCGATGGGCGCGTCGAATTCGGCCAGGAACATGAAGGTGACGGCGCTGTGCAGGGCGATGTCCTGATGGCAGGACAGGGTGCGCGCGGTCTTGGCGGCGGCGGCTTGCAGCAGCTGGAACAGCGGCAGATCGGGGTCGGCCGTGTCCCATTTCAATTCGGCGCGGAAGGCCTTGGGCAACGCGGCTACGGCAGCGTCGCTGCGCGGTAGCGCATACAGGCCCGGCGCGACGCCTTCCACCCGATGCACCAGCAGCACCGGATGCACGCGCGGGGTGTGCGGCCACAGGGTCCACACCGGTGCGCCGCCGGGCAGCAGGCAGGAGAGCAGGCGACGGAACACGGCGTGGGGCAGGACCGAGCGGCCGTCGAAGGCCTGGGCGCTGCGGCGGTTGAGGATGACTTCGCTGGCCGGCCGGGTGGAGGTCGAAGGCAGCGGTGTGAGTTGAGGTGGGCTTGCTGCGGCGGACGGGAGCGCGCCGCGCGTGGCCGCTGCCACCTCCTCGATCACTGGCCATTGGTAAAGCGGGCGTGGGTCGAGCAGGCTGGGCTTGCCCGCCCAGTGCATGAATGTTGCCGCTTCAGCGGGTAGGGTCGCGCTCGCTTCGAACGCGACGATGAACTCGGGCTCCTCGGCTTCCACCCCGGCAAAATCCGCCACGCGATCCAGCCCCAGACACCTGCCCACTTCGTGCGAATCCAGGTGCAGCAAGCGTGCGCGCCAGCCGAGCAGGGCGGCCGCATAGCTGACGGCGGCCAACACATGGCCGAGGTCGAGCTGGCAGTAGCGGAAGGCGCGCTCGCCGTATTTCCAGGCCTCGCGCCAGTGGATGGAACTGAAGCCGAGCCACAGGCCGGGCGCGGGAGATTCAGCGCCCCACGCCCGCTGTTCCAGCACATGCGAGAGGGTGTGGTAATGGTGCAGGCCGTCAGGAATCCCTGGCACGCCGGCGGCGATGACATAGGTTTCGGTGGGGTGCAGATTGCCCGAGGAGGGATTGGCCCGCAGTGCCCAGCGTGAACCGGCGTACTCCTTCCAGGCGGTGATGCCCACGGACAGGCGCAGCAGGGTGCTGAGCGAAGCCGCATCCAGCGGGGCGGCCGGGCGTCTGTCGGGCAGCGCGTTCCAGGTGATGTCGAATTCCGGCAGGTCGCGTGGCAGGGCCAGGGCCGGCGCGCCCGTCCAGTGACGGAACGGATCGGGCTGCGCGTCCCAGTCGAGCGTGCCGGGCCCTGCGGCGTAGCGGTCGAGGTGGTGCTTGGTGCGCTGGTGGTAATCCGCCACCGCCCGCTCTGGGCTTGTCGAAAGCAATGTATCCATATGCGTTTCGACAGACATTGCAGCGAACGGTGCCGCGCGTGTCATGGCGCGGCCGGCACGTAGGACAGCTCGTTCGCCAGGCAGCCGATGGGCTCGGCCAGACTGCCGTTCGGCCCGGTTTCGAAGCTGACCAGATAGACTTCATCCTCGGGCGCGGCTTCGACGTGGCCGACATTGACCACCATGCCGCGGGTGCCGGCGGGTGCGAGCAGGTCGCCGGCCTTGAGGCCGGGGATGGCGCTCTCGCCGGTTTCCTCCAGCGGGTCGTTGAACAGGTCGAGTGCGGCGAACACGCGGTCGCCCAGTTGAAAATCGCTCATCACGCTAACGCCACGGTTTTGACGCTGGCAGGCTGCTCGACGAACTGAATCTTCGCGGCCATGCCGGGGGTGAGCTGCACCCGCCCCGCCTCGTCGACGATCATGACTTCGCTCACGCCCAGGCCGCGTGCGATTTCGGGCCAGGATTCGCTGCCGGCCACCACCAGCGCGGTGGCGGCGACGTCGGCGCGCGCGGCGTCCGGGTGCAGCACGGTGGCAGAGACCACATGCGTCGCCGGCTGGCCGCTGCGCGGATCGATGATGTGCGGATAGCGGCGGTCGCCGTCCTGGCGGTAGCGCTCGTAGGTGCCGGATGTCACCACCGCCATGGGGCCGCTGACTTCCACCGAGGCAATGGCCCCGCCATTCTGCGAATGGCGCAAATCAGAGCGGCCGCCTTGCGGATGGCGCACGCCAATCCGCCAGGGGCGGCCGCCGCGCGTGCCGGACACGGCGAGGTTGCCGCCCAGGTTCACCAGCGCATTGCCGTAGCCGAGCGCGGCGAGGCGGTCGAGCGCCTGGTTCAGCGCCACGCCCTTGGCATGGCCGCCGAGGTCGATCTGCACCTGCGGGTTGCGGCTGCCGACGCGGTGGCCGTCGAACCTCAGGTCTTCCATGCTGGGGGCGGCGGCGACCAGTTCGGCCACGGCCGTTGCATGGGGCGCTGCGCCGACCGGCATCTCGTCGTGGTGGAAGCCCCACAGCCCGACCAGGCGGCCGATGGCCGGGTTGAACAGGCCGCCGCTGGCGCGCGCCAGCTCGCGCACCTCGTGCAGCAGCGGCAGCAGGCTCGGGTCGACTTCATGCGTGCGGCCGGCCGCCAGGGCGCGGTTGAGGTCGCCCAGCGCGCCCGGCTTCCACGCATGCCAGTCGCGGTTCTGCCGGGTGAAGGCGTGCGACACCTCGGCGATGGCTGCGCGCGCGGCCACGGTATTGCGCGACAGCACGTCCACCCCGACCAGGGTGCCGAAGACA
Source organism: Thiobacillus sp. (assembly GCA_019459325.1). Classification (GTDB taxonomy): domain Bacteria; phylum Pseudomonadota; class Gammaproteobacteria; order Burkholderiales; family Thiobacillaceae; genus Thiobacillus. The sequence continues at coordinate 73,200 of JAIBFA010000047.1, read as the reverse complement.
TACATCGTTTCGCTGACCATGGCCTCGGCGCGCGAGCAGCCCACGGCCGGCAGCAGGCAGGCGCCGAGGCCGAGCTTCATGAAATCACGACGGTTGAGCGACATGGTGAGCCTCCTTCAAAAAGCGGTTCATCCAAAAAGAGTCCATCAGACCGTCATTGCGAGGAGCGTAGCGACGCGGCAATCCTGCAGCGTGCCCCCGACCGGGGTGCGTTGCTGGATTGCCGCGCTTCGCTCGCAATGACGGGACTAACGGGTTAATGGGTTTCATCCGAGCAGCACCTCGTAGGCGTGGCGCAGCAGGTCCATCTCCACCGGCATGCCGCCCGCGGCCTCGGTGATGGCGATGAACTTTCCCCCTAGCGCCGCGGCCTCGTCGAAGGGCGGGTCGATGGTGGTGAAGCTGGCCAGATGCATCGCGACCGGGCCGTCCGGCGTATCCACCGTGGCCTGGAATTCCGGCTCGTGGACCAGGCTGCCGGCAGGCAGTCCCAGCCTGGTTTCGGCTGCCTTGAGGAAGACGGCCGGGTGAGGCACCACCTGCGGCGCTGCCGCGCCTTCCATCAAATCGGACAGCGGCGGCAGCGGCGTGAAGGCGACGGTACCGTGCGGCAGGCGCAGGAAACGCAGGCGGCCGCTGGTCTTCTGCTTGTGCACGAGGATGAGGCGCAGGCCGGCGGGCAGGTCCATGGCGTATCCCTCGTCACACCGCGGCCAGGAGGCGCGGTTCCGCCTTCACCGTGCCGTCGCGCCCCCATGCGGTGACGGACTCAACAAACCAGTTCGGCTTGTCGGGATGCAGGGTCAGCACGTCGTATTCGGCGTAATAGCTGCCGTCGCTGTTGAGCGTGAGGCTGCCGCAGCGGATGCCCTGCGGATTGCGCCAGGTGCCTTCGTAGCTCGGCAGGCTGTTGGCCGGGTCGGTGACTTCGACGAACACCGCATCCTGCAGATGGATCGGCGGCAGCGGGTCGGCACCAAAGCGCGCCGCCTCCTGCGCCAGCACCCGGCACAGCTGATCGGCGGTTTTCATCCAGGTCTCGGGCAGTGCCATGTTCAATGGACCCGGTCTCACCAGATCTCGGCCGGCGCCTTGAGGCTGTCCACCGGCTGGCCGCCCAGCAGGTGCTGGTCGAAGATGGTGTTCACGTCGGACACTTTCACATTGCTGTAGAGAATGCCCTCGGGGTAGACCAGCACGTTCGGCCCCATGCCGCATGGTCCGATGCAGCCGGTGAGCGTGACCGCGATCTTGTCGAAGCACTGGCGCTGCTGGTACTGGTAGAGGAATTCGTCCTGCACCTCGCGGCAGCCGCGCTCGGCGCACGAGCCGCGCGGGTGTCCTGCAGGCCGCGCCTGGCTGCAAATAAATACATGTTTCTCGGGTTTCGGCATGGCAAACCTCAGGCGTTCAAAGGCAGGGATTGATGGGTATGGCACTGCTTGGGACAGACCCGCGCGCAGGAGCCGCAACCGATGCAGTCGAGTGCGTTGGCGATCGACATGACCATGTTGTTGTCCTCGTCGTCGTCATACGAGTCGTCGTCGGCCTCGCGTTCGATCAGGTCGAACACGCTGCGTGGGCAGACCTTGTAGCAGCGGCCGCAGCCGATGCAGGTCTTCTGGTCGAGCTCCACCAGGAAGGTCGGCGTCCAACTCGCGCCGCCGCGGGTGAGTCCGGTGATGGGGTCCATGTCAGCTGCCTTTCTGCGCCGCACTCAGGCGGGCGTTGGCATCGGCCCAGGCCTTGCAGGCGTCGTAGGTGGATTGCGCGACAGGGTGGATGTCCGCGTAGCCCGCGGGCAGGCGGTCTTCCACCAGATCGTGCAGTTGCGACGCCCACTCGCTGGCGATGCGCTTGAGTTTTTTGACCTCGCGGTCGAGGTCCTTCAGTTCGTCTTCGTTCATCTCGGTCACCTGCTCAAAGTTCGGCGACTTCCCGGTGGGCACCGATGATTTGCAGCGCCACCGAGAGCAGCTTGTCGGCTTCGTCCTTCATCTTCGACAGGCTCTCGTAGCCGTAGCGGTGCACGTCGCGCACGGTGCGGTCCATCACCACCAGCTTGCCGGTGGTGATGAGCGCGCGGCCGAAGCCTTCGTGGGTGATGTTCATCATCGGGACGGCCATCAGCCCGCATTCCTTTTCGATCAGCGCGGCAATGCCGTTGTAGAAGGCTTTCACGCGCGACAGCGTCTGTTCGTCGGGGTCGCCGATCACCGGAATCTCGCGGCGCTGTTCCTTGGAGAGGATGTAGGGCGCGAGGATGCGCTCCACCGGCCAGCCGTCGTAGGTGCCGTAGCTGTCGATGGCGCGCATCTGCTTCACCATCTCCTTGATGAAATCGGTTTCGAGAATGGGGTCGAGTTCGACCGTTGCGGCGTCAGTCATGGGGGTCTCCTTGAAGGGGGTGGGCGGAATGGGTGGGGCGTGAAATCTGGATGCGGGGTGCGCGGGCAAACACGCGGGCGATGATGAGGCCGGAGGCAAAGCCCGTCGCCATGGCAGCAACCGCGGCGGCGTCGCCCAAGCCAGACAGGGCCGCGGCGATGGCGCCCAGCACCGACAGCAGGGTGGGCAGCAGATAGGCCAGCAAGCCTGCGCGCAGCAGGTCGGATTCGGCCAGGCCCAGCACCAGGCTGTCGCCCGGCTGCACGGCGAGCTCGCAGGCCACCGCCACCGGGGGCTTGTTGCGGCTGAAGAATTTGCCGAGGCCGGACACGCCGCAACTGCTTTGCGACTGGCAGGCTGCGCAGCCTTGCTGCGATGAGGCTTCGATCCAGACCTTGCCGGGGGCGATGGAGACGACACGCGCCCTTGTTTCGATCAATCGGGTTTCGATCATTCCTGCCACTCCTCTTCAGCCATCGAGCCGAAGCGGTCGCCCGCGTTCTGGCGCTTGATCTGCTTCACCATCCAGGCCGGCGGGTTGCTCGCAAGGCTCTGGTTCAGTTCGCCCAAGAGGGTGTCGATGAGGGTGCCTTCCTCGACTTTCAGCGGCTGGATGTCGCGCGCCAGCAATTGCTTGATGGCGGACGCGCCGACGGCGTTGCAATAGACGGCGGCGCAGTCGGCGAGCAGGTCGATCTTGCTGGCGAGCTTGCCTTCGTGGCCGTCCATCGCGGTGTCGCTGTCGGTGAACTCGGCGACTTCCACCAGCCGCGCGTCGTCGTCGGACAGCTCGTAGATCGCGAACGATTCTGCAGCGCCGAAGTGCTGGTCGACCTGGCGGCGGTCGCTGCTGGCAAAGGCGATTTTCACGCTCATGCTGGACTCCTCAGTGGGTAGGACCAGGCGCAGATGACGCATGGCTGGCCTCCCCGGGCGGGTTGTAAATGGAGTGGTAAGCGGGAATCTCGTGGTGGCCGTTGCTCACCAGGATGTTGGCGAGGTCGAACAGTGTCTGCCGGGTGCCGCGATAGCCGACCCACAGCCGCTGGTAGCCGCCGATCAGGTCGTACTGAGGAAAGCCGGCACGCAAGAGCGGCACACCCAGACGTTGCGCCGTCTCGGCCGCGTGGGAATTGCTGATCACCAGATCGGCGCCGCATTCGCGCGCCGCCAGTTCCAGGTCTTCGAGGTCGCCCAGCTTGACCTGGGCGGCGGGCACCTCGTCCAGCGCCGGCGCGCGCGACGGCGCCACCGCGGCGCTGACCTCGCAGCCCATCTCGGTGACCAGGCGCGCGAAGCCAACCAGCAGGTCGGGGTCGCCGGCGATGGCGACGCGGGCGAAGCCGAGCATGAAGTGGGTGTCGACCATCGCGTCCTGCAACTGCGCGCGCTGGCGTTCGAGTTTTTCCGGCACCGGCTGGCCGGAGATTTGTGCCAGTGCGTGAACGAAGGCGTCGACTGCCTCCAGCCCCATCAGCGTGTCGAAGCGATAGTCGGGCACATGGGTGCGTTCCTTGAGCAGATCGGCGGCGGGATCGAGCGAACGGCCGATGACCAGCGTCGCCACCGACTCGCCCATCGTGACAATCTCCGACACCGGGGTGCCGCCGGTGGTGACCGGACTCGACTCGGCATCGGTGAGATGGCCGTCGAGCGAATCGGCGAGGTCCGGCAGCACCACCGGGCGCAGACCGAAGCCTTCGACCAGTTCCTTGATGTGTTCGAGGTCGCCCGGCGTCAAGAGCGATCCGGCCAGCACGTTCACCTGCTTGTGGCGCTTGCCGTCGCTGGCGCTTGGCGGCACCAGCACGTCGATCATCGCCTTCACCGCCAGCGCGTAGCCGCTTTCGAGGCAGCCGCTGAAATCCGGCGTGACCACCGGCACCACGGGAATGTCGGCGTATTCGGGACAGGCGGTGTGGAACTGCTTGGCCAGCCGATGGATGTCGGCGCCCTGGGTTTCCGACAGCCCTGTGGTCGGCAGGCCGATCAGCGCGGGCCGGCTCTTCTCGGCAATCGCGCGCAGGCCCTCGATCACGTTGTCGTCGGCGCCGAGCACCGTCGAGGTCTGGTCCATCGCGGTGGTCTGCAGCGGGATCGGCTCGCGGAAGTGGCGCACGAAGAACACCTTGCCGAACGCGGTGCAGCCCTGCGAACCGTGCATCATCGGGATCGCGCGGTTGACGCCGAGGAAGGCGAGCGAGGCGCCGACCGGCTGGCTGACCTTGAGCGGGCTGACGGCGAGCGCCTTGTTGCGTTTGATGATTTCAGCCATGGCTTACGCTCCTGTCGCGGTCATCGGGATGCCGGGCGCCGAGTCGTTCGCCCACGGCGCGGGCTTCCTCACCGAAGCCCACACCGGGCTCTCGATCGTCAGCGCCAGCTGGCGCGCCAGTTCGGTCATGCCGGTGTAGCCGGCGTAGCCGAATTCGCGTTCCTGGTTGATGTCGAGGAAGGGGATGCGCGCCTTCAGCGCGGTGTACATGTTGCGGCCGCCGGCGATGAGGATGTCGGCCTGGTATTCCTTGACGATGCCGATCAGCGCCTTGGGGCTGCCGTCGGTGATCATCTTGGTCTTCTCTCCCATCAGCTCGCGGATGCGCGCCTTGTCTTCCTCGGTCGACTTGCTGGTGCCGGTGGCGACCACGTCCATGCCGAGATCCTGCAGCGCCGAGACGATGGACCACGACTTCACGCCGCCGGTGTAGAGCAGTACGCGCTTGCCGCGCAGACGTTGCCGCCATGGTTCCAGCGCGGCGTCGACCTTGGCCTCTTCGCGCGCGATCATCGCCTCGACGCGTTCGGCAAGCGCGGCGTCGCCGAGCAGGCGGGCGAATTCGCGGAAGGCGTGGCTGGTGTCGGTGACGCCGTAGAAGCTGCCCTCGAAGAAGGGCACGCCGTGCGCCGATTCGAGCTTGCGGGCGACGTTCAGGAGCGCCTTGGCGCACACCACCATGCTGGCCTCGGCGCGGTGCATCGCCTGCACCTGGTGGAAGCGCGCGTCGCCCGACAGCGTGCAGAGGATGCGCAGGCCGAGTTCGTCGAACAGCGGCAGCACGTGCCAGAACTCGCCGGCGATGTTGTATTCGCCGATCAGGTTGACGTCGTGCACCGCGATGCCGGGGCGCTGTGCCTCGAGCGGCACCGGGTCGGGGTCGCGGGTGCCGACCACGTACTTGAACATGGAGTCGCCGGCGATACGGTTGCCGAGGTTCTTGGTGCCGTAGAAGCCGGCGCAGTCCACCGGCACCACCGGCACGCCGTAGCGAGCCGCCGCGTCCTTGCACACCGCGTCGACGTCGTCGCCGACCAGCGCCGGCACGCAGGTGTTGTAGACGAACACCGCGGCCGGGTGATAGCTGTCGATCGCCTGCTTGATCGAATGGAACAGCCGCTTTTCGCTGCGGCCCATGATCACGTCCTGCTCGGTGAGGTCGGTGGTCATGCCGATCTTGTAGAGCGTCGGGCCGCTTGATCGCGTGCCGCGGTTGTCCCAGCTCGAACCGGCGCAGGCGATCGGACCGTGCACGATGTGCGCCACGTCGGCGATCGGCAAGAGCGCGATCTGCGCACCATCGAACGAGCAGCCGCCCGCCGTCGCCCCCGGCTTGGGTTTGGCGCAGCCGGATTTCGACTTTTTATTGTGCTCGCAGGCCGGTTCGTTGAGTAACTCGGCAATGTCCTTGGCTTGCATGGCGGCTCGCTCGGAAAAGGTCCTGAACTCACTCTCGCAAGCGGCGTGCCAAGGGTATGTGCTTGATTTAAGTGGGAATCGTGCGGGCGCTTCGTGTAGCAAACCCTACACAGGTGCGCGCGGGTGGGAGGTGGGCGACAAACGCTCCGGATTTGGAACCTAGAACGTCAGTGATTATGCCGGTGATGCGCATCCGGGAAATGCGGATGCACATGCGCGATGGGTGCATGGCGATGTGGATGGGAGTGGCGTGTGCCCGGTTGCATCGGGACTTCGTGCTCATGATCGTGGTGCGGATCATCCGCACCGTGGACATGCTCATGCTGGTGTTCCAGCATTTCATGAGTGTGCTCGTGCGCATGTCGCTCGGTCAGGTGAAGCACGATGCCAACAGCCATCAATGCGCCGCCAAGCAGTAAGTTCATCGTCAGAGGTTCATCGAGCATGGTCAGCGCCAACAGCGCGCCGAAGAACGGGGCCACCGAGAAGTACGCTCCAGTACGGGCGGTTCCCAGATGCCGCAAGGCAACCACGAACAAGGTGAGACTGGCGCCGTAGCTTAGAAAGCCAAGCACGGCTGCCCCCAGCACGGTGACTGCGCCCGGCCAGGCCGCACCCATGCTCAGCGCCACCACCAGATTGGTCGCGCCGGCCGCCAGTCCCTTGGTCATTGCGATCCACGATGCATCCGAGAGAGCCACCTTGCGCGTGAGGTTGTTGTCCACGGCCCAGCCGAGACAGGCAGCCAGCACGGCTAGCGATGGCCAAAGGCTGGCGAATTCCACTGCGCCGTCGGCAGGCCAGCTCAGCACCACGGCGCCGGCCACAATGGCAAGCATGCCCAAGGCAATCCGCCGGTCGACGTTTTCCTTGAACGCGAACCACGCGAGCAGTGCCGTGAAAACGCTTTCTGCATTGAGCAATAGCGCTGCGCCGGAAGCCGGCATCGCGGCCAAACCGGTCATCAGCAACACGGGCGCGATGACGCCTCCGGAAAGAATCGCGCCCACCAGCCAGCGCCATTCACCCGGTGCCAGACGGGCTGCCGGTGTGCGATGAGCGAGACGAAGCAGCCCAATCCCAATACCTGAACCCAGGTATAACAAGGCAGCGAGCAGCCACGGGGTGGCGTGGTCCAGCAGGAGTTTGGCGAGAGGTGTCCCCGCCCCAAAGAGCACTGCGGCCATCAATGCGGCGATGATTCCCGGATTGCTTGCGTGATTCATTCAGGTTTTTCCCTTACTCGCCCGGTGTGTGAAATGGGGAAACGGAAACTCCCGTGGAGTGTAATGCGCCGGATGAGCCGAACGAAACAAGTCATTTCAGCCGCCCGCCCCGAGCAACAGGTCGGGGTGCCAGCCCAGCATCAGATATAGCACCCAGAAACCGAGCACATAGGTTACGGCGACGTGCCAGCCCTCCTTGATCCAGAGCCACGTGTTCTTGGCTTCCTTGATTCGTTGGTGATGGCAACCCCGGCGGAAGAGCCGAACTGGATCATCGAGCCGAAATGCGGGCTGCGTGCCCGGCAGGAAGCGATTTATACGCTATAGGGCGCGCGCATCCATTCCACGAGCAGCGCGGCGTCCTGCTCGCGCAGGTAGCGGTAGCCCGCGTCGAGGTCGCTCGCCAGCGTGGTGGCGATCGCGCGGGGCGTGAGCCCGCCCGCGACCATGTGGAAATACCAGGCGCCGGGATAGCCGGCAGCGCGGTCGAACGCCTGCAACTGGCCGGCCGCCTCTACTCCGTGCGCCTGCGGTTCCCAGTGGAAAGGCTTGAGCTGCCGGGCGTGCAGCGAGACGGGCGAGGCGGACAGCACCGGGTTGCGATAGCGGTCCTGGTGCTCGCGCAGGGCGATGATCCAGTGGTCGCAGAAATGGTTTTTGCTGCGGGCCTGGCTGCTCATCCATTCGCCGAGAAAACGCGACAGCGGAGGGACTTGCCCGACCGGCGCGGGTAGCCGTGCGACGGCATAGCGCATGTCGCTGAGACGGCGGAAGCGGTAGCGCGGGGGCGCCACCGGATGCGCTTCCAGCGCGGAAGGGTGCAGGGGATCGATCAGGTCCTGCAGGTCGGCGGGCGGGGCCTCGTCGGAGAACAGGCGTCGGTCCAGCAGTTCATGCAGTTCCTCGATTTCCAGCTGCAGGAAATCCGCGGGCGCGGGCCCGTAGGGCGCGACGAAGTAATGCGTGCGGCCGCTGTGGCGGGTGGCGAGCAGGCCTGCGTCGCCATGCCGCTCGATGAAGGCGTCCATGTAGCCGTCGCAGTCGGCCAGTTCGGCTTCGGCCCAGGCTTCCAGAGTGTCCGTGACGCGTTCGCCGCTGGCCGTCACGACACCCCCCGGCCGATACCAGCCGCCGCGGCTGAGCACGAAGCGGAACGGCTGGCCGGGCAGGGCGCGTCCGGCCGTTTCGAGCAGGCCGCTGTGATGCGGGCGCGGCGGCGTGGCTTCGAGTTCGGCAACGAGTTGCCGCAAGGCGTGATCGTCGATGGGGCAGCCGTTCATGTCGTGTCCTTGGTCCGCTTTTCATTGAGACGAGCCCATACCTGTTCCCGCACGTCCTGATCCTCGTCGTCGACGCAGGCGCGAATCGCGTCGAGCGGCGCCCGCTCGACCGCGCCCAGCCGCACGCGCCAGTCCGGATCGTCCAGCATGCGTGCGGCGTCGTCGGGCAGCATGCGCGCCGCAGCAATGGCGCGCACGTCCGGGTCTGCGTCGGCCGCCATTTTCGACAGCACGAACGACGGCAGCCGGCGCGCCACTTCCTTGCGCACTTCGCGGTCCTCGTCGTGCACCAGGCGCGACAGGCTGCCGTGGGGAATGCGCTGCGCCACATGCTGGCGCACCAGATAGTCGGGGTCGCCCAGCATCACGTGCAGGCGGGTGGGCGGCAGCCGGCTGGCGACCGTGATGCGCACTTCGCGGTCGCTGTCGCCGATGAAGGCCGCCAGTTCTTCCGGCGGCAGCCGGGTGACCACGGCGCGGCGCACTGCCTCGTCGGTGTCGTGGGCGAGCGTGCGCACCGCTTCGACCGGGGCGTAGCGCACGGCGATGGCGCGCCGTTCCCAGAACGCATCCTGCAGGCAGCCCACCGCGAACTCGGGGTTCAGGCGCAGGAAGCGTTCGATCTGCCGCCCGCTGTGGGCGATCAGACAGCGATCGCCCGGTTCGCAGCGTGCGGCGGCGCGCAGCGTGTCGCGATGCGGACACGCCGTGCAATCCGCACGCGGCGTGTCGGTCTGGCTCATGTGTGGAAAACGCTTGGTTGTTTCTGGCACGGTTTGTTTGAGCGTGAAACTCGCTCCGGCAATGGCATCCAGAGTGAGGTTCCGCAAGCGGCGTGCCAGCTGCGGAAAACCCGCATGCCCATGATTTTCCAGAATAAAAACTTTAACCGTGGGCCGCCGCCCGGTGCTGATGGCAACAAGCGCTGCGGCCGCCTGTCGCAAACCCTACAAACCGCCGGGAGGCGGCGCCCGGCTATCCCGCCAGGCGTTCGAGGTGAGCGGTCAGTGCCGCATCCATGGTGGCCATGTGCAGGTCGAACCACGGCGCCAGCCCCTCTTTCACGTAGGCGCGCGCCAGGGCGATGCGGCCGCGCTTGAGCGAAAGATTGAGCTGCACCAGTTCGCCCAGAACGCGATGATGTTCGCCCTCGTGCTCGGCGATGCCCGGGTAGCGGCTGGCGCGCATCAGCCCGCCTTCCTCGGCGATATGCAGCCGCATCAGCGCCAGCAGCGCCTGGAAGCGTGACGGAAAGGCCGTGCTGTCGGCCTGGATCAAGCCTTCGATCAATTCGGCCAGCGCCTGGTGCGTTGCGTCCACGCCGCTCGGCTCCAGCGACGGCGGAAGCGCTTGCGCCGCTTCGGCGTGCAGGGCGGCCCGCATCATGCCGCCTCTGCGCGCGTGGAGCCGCCGCCCTGCCAGGCTTCGGCCGCCGCCAGAAAGTCGCCCACGTCCGCGTCCACCCATTCGAATCCGCGCTTGGCGAGAAAGCGCTTTTCCTTGTCAGTGGCATGCGGAATGAACGCCCAGCCGCTGGGCTGGCCGGCGCCGAAGGCGATATCGCTCATCACCATGCGCTCGGTGTCGCGCGTCAGGCGCAAGCCCAGCAGCAGGTACTGGCGTCCCTGGCGCATGCGCTTGATGAAGGAGGGAATCGCAAAGCCGCCCATCAGCTCGGTGACGTAATCGACGAAATCGGCGTCGGACGCGATGTACTCCGACACCGGCAGCGGCGTGCCCAGCGGCTTGAACAGCACCGGCAGGCTGGTATTTACGGCTTCCTGCTCGATCGGCGCGTAGGCGGTGCCGTCGTACTGATAGAGGCGGAAGCGGTAGGCGGTGCCGCCAATGCGCGCCACGCCGACGACGAGGGTGTGCGGCGTGTCGGCATACGCCTTCTGCATCAGCGTGTCGCGGTTGCTGTCGACCACGTAGGCCAGGTTCTGTCCGGCCAGCCAGGTGTGCAGCGCGGACGCGCTCCAAGCGGTGTCGCGGTAGGTTGCGTCCAGGAGGCGCGTCAGCGCCGAGCGTCCGCGCTTCAGTTCTACGTTCATGGCGGCCCGCGAAAATTCGTACATCAGCTTCGGCGCCATCGGCCGGCCGTCGTTGATGGCCAGGATCAGGCTTTCGCTGTCGGCGGGGATGGCGCGTCCGGACTGCGGGTCGATCACGCCGGCCAGTGCGCCGGGGCCGAGATAGGGGACCACCGTGCCTTCGGCCAGGCCCGTCAGAATGGTTTCGAAGCGGGAATGCATGGACAACTCCTAGTGTGGGCAACACGAGGGGTTGTGCAAGAAGCGGGCCGCAGCGCGAAGCACGGATCGGCGCGGGTTTGCAGCCTGCGGGGGATGTCGGGTTTGCGCCAAGACGCGAATGCGTGTCGCAAACGCCCCCCGGCAGGAAAAAAGGAAGCGCATCCAGGGTGAGACGGTGCGATGCAAGACCAGACCTCTATGTCCAGCAACTCCCGGGAAATCAGGTCGCGACGCCGGGCGCAGGAAGCGGAGTCGGGGATTTGTTCGGTACGTAGGAAAAACCGTGGTCGTCCCATATTATTGCGGGGTGCGGACTTGATCCGGCGAGCTGGCGACTCACTTCATGACGCTTTTGTGTTCATGACTAGGACGCCCTAAAAAATGACAAGTAATTGTTTAATAGCTGTTTTTTCAATCGGGTCCTTGCGAATGACGCTTTATAAAGCGTCATTTAGGATGGACACTTTACGTTAGCCATCATGGAGTTAATGACCAATGAGAAAAGCCACGAAATCCCTATCCGCTATTGCAACTCTCACCATTCTGCTTCTCGCCGGTTGTGCAACCCAGTCAGTCCCAAGCGAACGTCTAAATCATGTGGCCGTTGTTACTTCTGGCGGCACCAATCTGTGGACCTTGGGGCGTATGCCAACTATTTCTGTTGTTGAAGTGGACGGCACCCCTCCAGCGAATGCCTATGGCCCTATAGAACTGGTGCCAGGCCCCCACAAGCTCAAAATGAAATGCGGTGGCAACATTACAGAAACCCAAGTTACTGTAGCGGCGGGCGAAGTCTATGAATTCTCCGTAGTCATGGGTGGCCCCGGTGGTTGCCAAGGCTCTCTTTACCGGGTGCAGGCGGCTAAATAAACATGGCTAACAAATCGGTCAAGCGGGACTGGCTTACAGCGGGCTTCGCCCGCTTCCAGCCAGCCCCTTACCTCAAACGTTAGAGGCCATATATGCCAACTCGTGAACTCGCGCTGCTCGCTTTGAGGTTGCTGGCCATCTATACCGCCGTCCAATCATTCATGCTTCTTGCAGGGCTATTTGGTCCCCACATAAGCGACGACAAGTCCTCGGGAAACCGGGGCCTTTTGGCTCTTTTCGTTTTCGTCCTGCCACTTTTCGTTGCTTGGCTAATTTGGCGCTTGTCCCCGTACCTGGCCCGGCACGCTGCTGCGGGCCTATCTGAGGAAATAACGCTCGCCAAACTTTCTCCCGAAAGTTTGGCCACAGCTGGTCTCGTGGTGGCGGGAGCTATCATTTTGGTTCTTACCGCTCCGAATCTTTTCGCCTTGTTTTTAATGGCGATGAAAGACCCATCCAAGATCTCAGTTCCATTGATCGGAGCAGCTGCGGCTAAGTGTTTTCTTGCGGCCGTCCTTCTCCTTCGAGCTCGCCCTATAGCTGGGCGCTTGATCACATCAGGCCGCGCTGCCTTCGATGATGGCCTCTAACAACTCGATCAAGGCGCTCCCTTCGGTCGCTGGGACGCGCCGCAAGCGGCGCGCCCCTTATCTCAAACGTTAGACGTATATGTTCGAAGTGCGGATCAGCCCCGAAGCAAAGCAAATCATCGAGCGCGCTATTGCGAACCACGAAGGCCCGAGGGCTGGGCTAATGATTCATCGTCAAGGTCCAGTTGGTGACGTTTCGCGAGCTTCAGACGGTAGCGCCCAGTGGAAAATTGAGCGGCCCCACCCTTGGGCCATTCAAGTCGGTTCTTATGAGAGCATTCCCGACGATAACGAAAACATTCTGTTCGTGGGTGGCGTGAGAATTTGGCTTCCCCTCATACCGCGCCCTGGCGAATTAGGCGTTGTGGTGTTAGTTCGAGAAGGAGAGTTGCATGTTGAAGCAATCGACGTCTAACCCTGCGCTCAACCCCGCTCCCTTCGGTCGCTGGACTCGCCAAAGCTGCGCTTTGGCGAGCCGGTTAGCTCCACGTTGGGCCTCAATAAAATGTCCCGAAGAATAATTACGTTTATTGCCCCGCTACTCTTTGCGCTATTCGCCAATACCGGTTCGGCGGCCAATTTCACCATCGAACCAGTGCGGACAGACTTCTGGGTTCTTGGTTATGCCACTGGCAGCTTCCTAAAGGAAGGAAAGACAGGCTGCTTCAAGGTCAAGAATGCCAAGTTGGTACTAAACAAAAAAATAGAAAACCCTCTCGAAATCATCGGATTTCGCTTGGGAATTGCGTTTCCAGTTGAGGGAACCTACGACTACTTGGCCCAAACCGAGCTATTCCCCGTCAATCGCACTTTGTCCAAAGAGCGGCCGCTTGTTTTTGGAGCTATTGAGCTATGCCTCGACCTTCCGCAGACAGTTGATACAAAGAATCAGTTTCTCTCAATGGAAATTCATCTCAAGCTCAATAACAAATACGGCTTTGGCACCACCTATGCGCATGAAAAACAGAAATACGAAAAGCTTGTGCCTATGCAAAGCAAGTAGCACATGCGGCCCAACCAATCATTCAAGCGGGACGCGCTAAAGCGCGCCCCTTAATTCAAACGTTAGACGACGATGTCCAATTCTGACGCCCGCGCTACCGCAGTGAACCAGCCTCCGCCGAGAGGTTGGCGAAACTTCTTCTCGCCATTTCATATCGGGCTCCAATTGCTTGTCGCAGCCCTGTTCTATTCAGCCAACGAGCTTGACCGAATATTCAATCTTTGGTTTGCGCTGGTTCCCATCATTGGCATCCCTGCGATCATCGTGGGAATAATTTGGATTGTGGGCATCATTAAGAATATGGCCTTGGGGCGTTGGTTGAAGCTTGCTTCAGTCGCAATCGCACCTCTACTGGTATGGCCGCTTCTGGTTTTACTACTGCGCACCGGATTTGATTCACATTGGGTGCGCTTTCAATTTAACAAACCAAACTACGAACAAACCGTTCGATCGCTTGAAGGCACTCATCCCATGTACCACTCGTGGAATTGGGGCTCTACTGGAGGCGCAGCAGCAGCAAATATCTTTTACTCTCTTGTTTATGATGAAAGCGACCGAGTGACACAAAGAGAGGGAGAAAAAAGCGAAGGCGGAATCACATCGGTGAGAACATTCGGAGACCATTTCTACCTTGTTACTCTGCTTTACCAATGAAAAGTCGTCGTCTAACCCATCATTCCACCGGACGCTGCGCGATGAAGCCGCGCAGCGTCCGGTGAATTCAAACGTTATGCGTCCTGATCGCCGCCATCGATACATTCCGAATTTCGAGCACTATGTTATGGCGCTCACTCGGGTTTCTGGCGTATTCGTACAGGTCACAGAGCGCATCAATCATCGCAAGCGCTGCATAGGTTTCGCCACATAACAGATGCTCTACGCAATCGCAGAAAATGGGACCAAGATCATGCCCACATATTCCGGGCAAAGAGCAATCTGCCCTGGTTGCCACAATGAGGTTGGCGCACGGTGTGGGCATATCAATGTTTGGCATTGGGGCCACCTTTCTGGAATTGATTGCGATTCCTGGGCCGAGCCACTTTCAGTTTGGCACTTGCGTTGGCAGGCGTACTTGGCGTCACTTGGCGCAGAAATCGAAGTAAACATTGAACGCGATGGCATATCACATCGCGCTGATGCGCGAATGAAAGATGGCCTTGTGATCGAATTACAGCACTCCGCGCTATCTGTAGATGAGATTGTTGAGCGTGAAAGGTTTTACCAAAAAATGATTTGGGTGTTTGATATTCGATCCGCTTATGAAAAAGAGAGGTTTCTAATTCGGACCAAAGATCGTTACAGTTCATTCCGATGGAAGCATGCGAAGAAATCAATCGCCTACACGACAAAACCAGTCCGACTAGATCTTGGTGGCGGGGAAATCTTCCGCCTAAAGAAAATCTATCCTGACGCACCGTGTGGTGGATACGGTCATTGGGCATATATTCCAGAACTCCATGAGCAAGAAACAAAGTACGCATAACCCGGCGCTCAACCGCGCTCCCTCCGGTCGCTGGACGGCGCTAAAGCGCCGCCGGTTAGCTCTACGTTAGAGCGCAAGGCCCTTATCACATGCGACGAGCTCTGTTTAAAGGTTTGGCAATCGGCACTTCTATTTTCATCTCTTTGCTCGGGATAGCCTTTCTGGGCTTCAGTCCCACTTTTGAGTTGGCGCTCTTATTTAGCCTTCCCGTTATTTATATTGTTGGTCCTCTCTTCGACCTTCTTGCATCCGAGTCACTCGATGGGCCGCCGGGTGGTGTCGCAATTGTTTTGATTAGTGCATGGGTAGAGCTCTGCGTTATATCAGCGTTTTTTAGTGCGGCCTTCTATCAGTGGCGCTCTAACCAATCATTCAAGCGGGACTGTAACGTTCCCCTTAATTCAAATGTTATGCCGCATGAAATGACACCCCCACTACTCATTAACCCGACTGATGGGGCAATCCGAATTGACGGCGTTACTCCCACCATCAACAAAGGCTTATCTAGAGACTTGGTTGCGTCGGCATTCGCCGAGTTCTACCGCACGTCCGTAGACCACAAAAATGGCTACGAATGGTTGGTTTTCCAAGGCGTCTCGTTCGGTGGTCACCCATGCGGCTTCTCACTTGGCTTTCATCATGGATTGCTTGAGCAAGTACATTGGGGCGTCGCACTTCCAGATGCAAAGATGGAGGGAGGGTGGCCTACGCGTGAGGCCATAGACGCAGAGATAAATTTCGTACGCACTGCTCTCGCAAAAATCTTTTCTCGAAGCTTTAGTTCCGGACAGGAGCAATTTACTTGGGGCAGCGTCTGGTGTCTTTTCGACGCCAAGGGGTTTCAAGCAAGCTCAGGGATTCGCTATGCGGCATAACCCTGCGGTCAACACCGCTCCCTTCGGTCGCTCGGACCTGCCGCAAGCGGCAGGCCGGTTACCTTCACGTTATGCATGAAAACACATGGCCACCGATTGGTTTAGACAAGAAACGTGGAATGAGAAGGCAGAGCAAGACTTCTTCTCTAGACTTTCACGCGCTCGTTCGCAGCGCGATCAGTACCTTGTGATTCAGGCGCTAACTATTGTCAAATCCGCTCCGAACGTGGCGCTTAGACTTGTTGATTTGTACTTCGAGTCAAAGAAAGATAATTTTGAAAATGTGCGTGCTCTAAGTGCTAAAGCGGATGCACATCTTGTACTAGGCCAAACGGAGTTGGCTATAGAAGCCATGAAAAACATTCTCGCCATCGAAAGAGAGAGGCCAAATCACAAGACCACAAAGTATGTCGATTATCCTTTCTTAGTGGCAACAAAACGGATCGTATCCGAATACGGTGATGCACTTTCAATTCTCGAAGAACGCAAGAGCGATCTGATGTTCCCACTTGATAAATTCAAGTGGCATGCTGCCAAAAGCCTTATTCATCATGCTCTCCGAGAAATGGACAATTCAAAAATGCATGCGGCGTTAGCTCTTGAAGCAGCCCAAGCCAAAATGTCGGGGTTTCGCTATCACCAAGATTTGGGCCTTGTGGGTGAAGAACACAAAAATACTGTCGCAGCCTTGAGAGAAATCTATGCATAACAATTCCGTCAACTGGACACCCAACAGCTACGCTGTTGGGTTCCCTCCGCTGCGCTCCGGCGCCGGTTACGTCAAACGTTGGGCCTCACTATAGGGAGCAGTGGATGTCCGATGAAGAGCAGATAGAACGGTTCGTCGTTGATCGTCGTGGTGTGCCAGATCAGTATCCTACCCATCGGCACGAACCCGACGTCTGGGAGGCGTTGGGTCGCTGCGTAGCGACCTTTGGGTTCCTTGAAGAGACATTAGGAAAAGCGATATTTTCGTTCACGGCAACGAGGCCATACGGCGAAGACGAAATTCAACAAGCCTATGCCGAATGGCTTCCTAAGCTGGAACATGCGCTCACGGATCAGCTAGGCAGTTTGATCAACAACTTTGGGGAAGCCGTTCGGGATCATCCGTTAGCGACCATCAGCAATCTGGATGAACTTCTGGATGACCTTCGGAAGGCCTCAACGCTTCGGAACGTCATTTGCCATGGATCGTGGAGGACGCCCGATGCTAATGGAGCCTCGATTCCTTTCTTTGTGAATCGCCAGAAGGAGGTATTTGAAACTGCAATAGATCGCGACTTCCTCATTCAATTGCAGAGGCATGCGGCCGATCTAGTTTGTTCCGTGGTTAATACGGTTGCCCATATGGGCTGGCAGTTTCCTGGCTCCAGTGGACCCGGGAAGGTAATTTGGTGATTTCGCGAGGCCCAACCCATCATTCCACCGGACCTGCGCGAAAAGCGGCGCGCCCCTCAACTTTACTACATGGACTTGTGATGTAATTTCGATTGCCTGGTGATACGGTTCTGAACGTGGCGTCTCAAGTGTGTCTGGGAAATCAGTCACCTGGTCTTGAGCGCAGGACGCCGCAGCTACCGACGCGCTTGCCCAGAACATTCCTTGGAGGAGAGACGCATGCGCAAGCTGAAGAAAAACTCACAGGACGATTTTCGCGTCAAAGCCTATGCGGGCACCAACGGTGTGCTGCTGGCCTTTGATCTCGCGGAATCGCGACGGCAGGGCCTGCTGGGCTTCGCGATCCAGCAGAAGGAAGGAACGCGAAAATGGCAGTGGCTGCTCAACAGCCTGACGTTCCCCGACCGAGCGCACACCCTGCCCAAGTGGAATGCGACGCCGAGCAACATTGCGCCGATCCAGAAGTTCCGCTGGGCGGACTACAGCATCGAAGCGAACACGACATGCAAGTACCGGGTGCATCTGGTCTACGGCACGCCCGATGCGCCTGAGCTGGGCGAGTCGCTCGAAGTGGCGGTGACCACTGACGACGGCAAGCCCAAGGACCATCGGGTGATCTTCAACCGTGCCGTTGCCGCAAGCCAGTCCTTCGGACGCCAGTTCCCCGGACTCGATGCATTGCTCAGCGCCAACAAAGGCCTGCCTATCGAGGACTGGCCGGCGAAGCCGCGGGACTGGCTGCAGCACGGCTTGCTCGATCGAATCCTCGCGTTCATCCAGCGCGCCAAAAACGGCAAGTGGGCACTGGACATCGCCATTTACGAGTACGAGCTCAAGGCCATCGTCGATGCCGTGAATGCGGCGCACAAGCGCGGTGTGCAGGTGCGCGTGCTGTACCACGCCAAAGCCGGAGACGAGCAGACGGACCAGAACGAAGCCAGCCTGAGGAAAATCCCGGCTGCAAGGAAACGGGGGCGGCAAACGCAGAGGATCTTCCACGACAAGTTCATCGTCCTCAGCAAGATCAATGCGGCCGGTGAGCGCGTGCCGCAGGCGGTGCTGTGCGGCAGCACCAACTTCACCGAGAACGGCGTCTACCGGCAGGCCAACGTCGTGCATGTGGCGGATGACAAATCCATCGCTGCGCGCTACCTGCAACTGTTCGACGTGATCTGGGACGATCCTGCCGACGTCACGGCCACGCGCAAATGGATAGGCACGAACAACCCGATGGACCCGGCGCAGGCGCTGTTCGCGGGGTTCTCGCCGCGCTCCGGCGGCGCGGACCTTGCCGAGTTCATCAACGTGATCAACGCGGCCGACAAGGACCTGCTGTTCGCCACGGCGTTCAGGCTGCCCGAAGCCATCCTCGATGCCCTGCTCGGAGCCGAGAACGACGATGTGCTGCGCTATGGAATCCAGAATACCGCCAGCCGCATCACGGGATTTCATGCGGACAGAACCGCTGAATTCGCCGCCACGGCCTTGCTCTCGAAGGGGCTGGAAGGCTGGGTGAAGGAGGGCTTGAAAGGGCAGCGGGGCAATCTCCTGGTTCACCTCAAGGCCATCGTCGCCAACTTCACCACCGACGCACCCGTGGTGATCAGCGGCAGTCACAACCTCAGCACCGCCGCGAGCAACGGCAACGACGAGAATTACCTCATCATCCGGGGCGATACCGATCTGGCGGATCGCTACGGTCTGGAGATCCTGCGTTTCTATGAGCACTACCGGTTTCGCTACTACGCCAAGCTGCTCAAGCTGAAGCAGGTCCGTCCGCTGGCCATCGACGGCAGATGGGCTGATGCCTACTACAAGGACGGTAGCCTCAAGGCGCTGTCGAGGCTGCGTTTCTCCGGTCGGTAGCCTTCAGGGGCCTGGCAGCCCGCACCAACCTGAAGCGGGGGATGTCAGCCCATGGGTTGATTTTCAGCGGGTTGCGTATTCCACTTCGGCCACGCCGCCGATCACCACGAATTCGTCCTCGCCCCTGAGCACGCCCGGCAGCAGCCGGTGGAAAAAGAACACCTTGGACCGCGGCACCTGCACTTCCAGGATGAAGTCGCCGAACTCGCCCGCGCGCTCGCGATCGGGGGTGAAGGAGTTGAGGCTGTTGAGGAGCACCACGCGCCGGTTGCGCGAGAGTTCCCGCAGCACTTCGTGGTCGGCGACGCGGTTGACGCCGCGGTAGAGCGTCAGGTGGGTCTGCCCCGGACGCTGTCGCGCCAGCTCGACCTGGCAGTAGCTGTAGAGCAGGTCGAGCTGCGCTTCCAGCGCGTTGGCGCCGTAGAGGCCGCGGCTGCGCGCCTCCAGGTAACGGCGATAGGTGGCGCCGGAGAAATCGCGGATGGCGCCGCCGTGGTGACGCGGCAGCAGGCCGAAGCGCGATTCCACCCAGCCCTTGAGCACCGCGCCTTCCTGGCCATCCGGATCGAAGGCCCAGCCGCGCATCAGGCGCAAATAGGTGGCGCGGACGCGATCGTGCGCCGTCTCGCTGAAGCCCGCTTCCTCCGGATGATCGAGGCTGAAGGCGGCGGCCATGTGGGTCATGAACAGCTGCGCGCGCTGGCCGGGGTCGGGCAGGGCATCGAGCGCTTCGAACAGGCCGTGATGCAGTTCTTCGACGCCGTCGAGCTTGAGCGGAACGGGGTGTTGCTGATAGCTGAGGCTGCCCAGAATCGACGCCGGCAGGTTGCAGCGGTTGATCGGCAGGCGCGCGTTGCCGGGCAGGCTGCCGGGTCTTGTCGTCATCCCTACAAAGGCCGGGCCATTGTTGTGTCCGGCGCCTGTTTTTGATACGGGGTCGCCCCCTGCATTCTCTTTCATATCAGATGCTTAACGCATCATTCCCGGCTTGGCATGGCGCTTGCGATAACCCTGGTGCGAACGAAATATTTCAATCGCATTTCGTCTACACCCAAGGAGAGTGACATGGCTCGTCTTCGTCAATGCGCAATTTACGGCAAGGGGGGTATTGGCAAATCGACCACTACCCAGAATTTGGTGGCTGGCCTCGCAGAGGCCGGCAAGAAAGTGATGATCGTGGGCTGCGACCCCAAGGCGGATTCTACCCGCCTGATCCTGCACGCAAAAGCACAGAACTCCATCATGGAGATGGCGGCCAACGCCGGCTCGGTGGAAGACCTGGAGCTGGAAGACGTGCTGAAGGTCGGCTACCGCGACATCAAGTGCGTGGAGTCCGGCGGTCCTGAGCCTGGCGTCGGCTGTGCCGGCCGCGGCGTGATCACCGCGATTAACTTCCTCGAGGAAGAAGGCGCGTACGAGGAAGACCTCGACTTCGTGTTCTACGACGTGCTCGGCGACGTGGTGTGCGGCGGTTTCGCCATGCCCATCCGCGAGAACAAGGCACAGGAAATCTACATCGTCTGCTCCGGCGAAATGATGGCCATGTACGCCGCCAACAACATCGCCAAGGGCATCGTGAAGTACGCCAACTCCGGTGGCGTGCGTCTGGCCGGCCTGATCTGCAACAGCCGCAACACCGCGCGCGAAGACGAACTGATCATGGAACTGGCGCGCCAGCTCGGCACCACCATGATCCACTTCGTCCCCCGTGACAACGTGGTGCAGCGCGCCGAGATCCGCCGCATGACCGTGATCGAGTATGAGCCGGCTGCCAAGCAGGCGCAGGAGTACCGCGATCTGGCCAGGAAGATCGTGGAGAACAAGAACTTCGTGATCCCCACCCCGATCACCATGGACGAGCTGGAAAAGCTGTTGATGGACTTCGGCGTGATGGAAGAGGAAGACGAATCGATCGTCGGCAAGACGGCTGCTGAAGAAGCAGTCGCCGTAGCGTAATACCCGGAGCGTCGTTCCTCGTAAAAGAGGACGACGCATTCGTAACCTGTCGCAGGCTGTCCACAGATTGGTGGCAGCGTGCAAGGAGAACGGAATGTCAGCATTGACGCGTGAAGAAACCGAAGCCCTCATCAAGGAGGTGCTCGAGGTTTATCCCGAAAAGGCCCAGAAGGACCGGGCCAAGCATCTGGCGGTCAACGACCACAGTGAAGAGCAATCCAAGAAGTGCATCACCTCCAACCGCAAGTCGCTGCCCGGAGTGATGACCATCCGCGGCTGCGCCTACGCCGGTTCCAAGGGCGTGGTGTGGGGTCCGATCAAGGACATGATCCACATCTCCCACGGTCCCGTCGGCTGCGGCCAATATTCCCGCGCCGGTCGCCGCAACTACTACGTCGGCGTCACTGGCGTGAACACCTTCGGCACGATGAACTTCACCTCGGATTTCCAGGAAAAGGACATCGTGTTCGGCGGCGACAAGAAGCTCGCCAAGATCATCAACGAGATCGAAGGCCTGTTCCCGCTGCACAAGGGCATCTCGGTGCAGTCCGAGTGCCCGATCGGCCTGATCGGCGACGACATCGAGGCGGTGTCCAAGAAGGGCGCCGCCGAACTCAACAAGCCGGTGGTGCCGGTGCGCTGCGAAGGCTTCCGCGGCGTGTCGCAGTCGCTCGGCCACCACATCGCCAACGACGCCATCCGCGACTGGGTGTTCTCGCGTGACGGCAAGGACGTCAAGCAGGAATTCGTCCCCGGCCCCTACGACGTCTCCATCATCGGCGACTACAACATCGGCGGCGACGCCTGGTCCTCGCGCATCCTGCTCGAGGAAATGGGCCTGCGCGTGGTGGCCCAGTGGTCCGGCGACGGCACCCTGGCCGAGATCGAGCTCACCCCGAAAGTGAAGCTCAACCTCATCCACTGCTACCGCTCGATGAACTACATCGCGCGCCACATGGAAGAGAAGTACAGCATCCCCTGGATCGAGTACAACTTCTTCGGCCCCACCAAGATCGCCGAAAGCTTGCGCGCCATCGCCGCGCACTTCGACGACAAGATCAAGGCCGGCGCGGAAGCGGTGATCGCCAAGTACCAGCCGATGGTCGATGCGGTCATCGCCAAGTACCGCACCCGCCTCGAAGGCAAGCGCGTGATGCTGTACGTCGGCGGCCTGCGCCCGCGCCACGTCATCGGTTCATATGAAGACCTCGGCATGGAAGTGGTCGGCACCGGCTACGAGTTCGGCCACAACGACGACTACGACCGCACCATCAAGGAGATGGGCAACGCGACGCTGCTGTACGACGACGTCACCGGCTTCGAGTTCGAGGAGTTCGTGAAGAAGGTCAAGCCCGACCTGATCGGCTCCGGCATCAAGGAAAAGTACATCTTCCAGAAGATGGGGGTGCCGTTCCGCCAGATGCACTCCTGGGACTACTCCGGCCCGTACCACGGCTATGACGGTTTCGCCATTTTCGCCCGCGATATGGACATGACCATCAACAACCCGTGCTGGAAGATCCTCACCCCGCCCTGGCAGAAGAAGCCGGAAGCGGAAGCGATCGCCCAGGCCGCGTAAGGCAGTCCGAGTGGGCGGCGCGTGCCGCCGCCCGATGAATCAACCTACGCTCGTGTCCGCAGATTGGCGGCTCGGGCCAGGAGATGAACATGCAAGCCGTTGAAGACATCAAACCGTCGTACCCCTTGTTTCGCAATGACGAATACAAGGAGATGATCAAGAACAAGCAGGTCGCGTTCGAAGAGCGCACCGAGCAGGGCAAGATCGACGAAACCTTCCAGTGGTCGACCACCCTGGAATACCAGGAACTCAATTTCAAGCGCGAGGCGCTGACCGTCAACCCGGCCAAGGCCTGCCAGCCGCTGGGCGCCGTGCTGTGCGCGCTGGGCTTCGAAAAGACCATGCCCTACGTGCACGGCTCGCAGGGCTGCGTGGCCTACTTCCGCACCTACTTCAACCGCCACTTCAAGGAACCCATTTCCTGCGTGTCCGACTCGATGACGGAAGACGCAGCGGTGTTCGGCGGCCAGAAGAACATGTACGACGGACTGGAAAACGCCAAGGCGCTGTACAAGCCGGACATGATCGCGGTGTCCACCACCTGCATGGCGGAAGTGATCGGCGACGACCTCAACGCCTTCATCAACAACAGCAAGAAGGAAGGGCATATTCCGCAGGACTATCCGGTGCCCTTCGCCCACACGCCGAGCTTCGTCGGCAGCCACGTCACCGGCTGGGACAACATGTTCGAGGGCATCGCACGCTACTTCACGCTCAACCACATGGCAGGCAAGGAAGTCGGCAAGAACGGCAAGATCAACATCGTGCCGGGCTTCGAGACCTATCTCGGCAACTTCCGCGTCATCCATCGCATGCTCGATGAAATGGGCGTGGCGCACACCATGCTGTCCGACCCGACCGAAGTGCTGGATACCCCGGCCGACGGCACCTTCCGCATGTATTCAGGCGGCACCACGCAGGACGAGGTGAAGGATGCGCCGAACGCCATCACCACCTTCCTGATGCAGCCGATGCAGCTGGAAAAGACCAAGAAGTTCGTCGAGAACACCTGGACGCACGACGTGCCCAAGCTCGACATTCCGATGGGCCTGGAGTGGACCGACGAGTGGCTGATGAAGGTGGCGGAAGTCACCGGCAAGCCGATCCCCGAGTCGCTGGTGAAGGAACGCGGCCGCCTGGTCGACATGATGACCGACAGCCACACCTGGCTGCACGGCAAGCGCTTTGCCCTCTACGGCGATCCCGACTTCGTCATGGGCATGGTCAAGTTCCTGCTGGAGCTGGGCGCCGAGCCGGTGCACATCGTCTGCAACAACGGTTCCAAGAAGTGGGACAAGGCGATGAAGAAGCTGCTCGAGTCGTCGCCCTACGGCGTCAACTGCAAGACCTATCCCGGCGCCGACCTGTGGCACCTGCGTTCGCTGGTGTTTACCGACAAGCCCGACTTCATCATCGGCAACAGCTACGGCAAGTTCATCCAGCGCGACACCCTGCACAAGGGCAAGGAGTTCGAGGTGCCGCTGATCCGCATGGGCTTCCCGATCTTCGACCGTCACCACCTGCATCGCATGACCACGCTGGGGTACGAGGGCGCCATGTACATGCTCACCACCCTGGTGAACGCCGTGCTGGAGCGTCTGGACGAAGAGACCCGCGGCATGGGGACGACCGACTACAACTACGACCTCATTCGCTGACGCGAACGAGTGGCAAGCAACAAGTTGCAAGGCTCAAGGATGTTTTCTTGAATCTTGCAGCTTGAAACTTGCACCTGAACGGAGTCCGTTATGGCCAACATCATGATTCGACGCGGTGCCGCAGGCGAGTATGTGTTCTACCTGCCCAAGCGCGACCTGGAGGACACCATCACCTCGATGGAGTTCGATCAGGCCGACAAGTGGGGCGGGGAGATCAAGCTCAACAACGGCGGTGCCTACTACGTCGACCCGATGCCCGCACCGCCCAAGCTGCCGATTTCCGTGCGCGCCCGGCGCATGGACGCAGCCGAATGAACCGCACCTAAAAACCGCAGTTGATCGCGCCCAACTTCTTGGAGCCCCGCATGAATACTGAATCTTTGTCCTTCGTTCCCCCTCATCGTCTGGGCGAGAGCGCTACGCATCCGCTAGCACGCCCGGACGTGCGCCTGGCTTTGTCGCTCCTCCTTGCAGGCCCCGGCCTGCCGCGTCATCGCTTCGCGCCAGCCACCCGCCCGAACGCACTATCGGGCGCGTCCAACTACGGTTTCTAGGTGAAAGGAAACATCATGGCACTCAAAATCGTTGCCGACCTCTGCACCGCCTGCGCTGACTGCGAAGCGGACTGCCCCACCGCGTCCATCCGCATCAAGAAAGGCGTCTACATCATCAACCCGGATACCTGCACCGAATGCGACGGGGACTACGACACGCCGAAATGCGTCCAGCTCTGTCCGATCGACAACTGCATCGTCCCGCTGGTGGCTTGACCAGAAGAACCGGGGCGGGAGCAGTCCCGCCCCGCTTGAACAGGAGCGTGTGACATGACCACCATCACCCAAGGCGCAGCGTTGCGCATCGCACTCGCCGCCCGTGTCCTCGAAGGCGTCGACACCAAGGCCTTCACCCAGTGGGTCGTGAAGAAGCTCGGCTTGCCGGTGAACGAGAGCAAGCTCGCCGGCCTCACCGTCACCGATCTCAAGCAGGCGCTGACGGCCGAGGAAACGCAGGAAACCGCCATCGAAACCGACGTCGACATGGAATCGCTCAAGCTCGCCGTGCGCTATCTGTGGGGCGAGGATGTCGACGCCGACGATGATCTGCCGGTCGTCGAGGCCTACGCCGAAGGCGACATGCCAGGCAGCCTGCGCGTGGCCGTGGCATCCAACAAGGACGAGAACCTGGACGGCCACTTCGGCTCCGCCCTGCGTTTCCTGATTTACCAACTCTCCAAGGATGAAATCCGGCTGGTGGCGGTGCGCCCCACGCTGGAAGCGGATCTGGCCGAAGACAAGAACGCGGCGCGGTCCGCGCTCATCAACGACTGCCAGGTCGTCTACGTGCAGTCGGTGGGTGGGCCCGCCGCCGCCAAGATCGTGCGCGCCGGCGTGCATCCGATGAAATACCCGCAGACCGGCCCGGCGCGTGAAGTCATCGCCCGCCTGCAATCCATCCTCGATGCGCCGCCGCCCTGGCTGGCGAAAATTCTCGGCGTCGAGGCCAAGAGCCTCAGCAAGTTCGTCGAGGAAGAAGAGGAACTGGACGCATGATCCCGCGCGAAACCCTCGCCCACATCGCCGATGCCGCGGCGGAGTTCCAGTTCTTCGACGACACCACGCTGGATTTCCTGCGCGGCCGTTGGCCCGGCCTGCATTTCACCCTGTGCGGCGATGACGACGTGCCGGCGCGCCTGTCGCCGGTGCTGGAGCGGCCCGGCTTCAACGTCTATCTCGTCAACGGCAGCGAACACTGCCTGACGCTGACCAACGACCCCGAGGTGGCGATCGGGGTGGTGCTGGCGTGGATGGACGAGGAGTAGGGCAGGGGCACCATCACCGATTAAAGCGCTGCAATCGTTTTGGGGTTGGAAAATGTGTTCCGGTCATTCCGGCGAACGCCGGAATCCAGCAAAATCAACTACTGGATCCCGGCTTTTGCCGGGATGACGAAAACAGGGATTTCAAGGAATTCACCGTGCATACCCGCTTTGCCACATCGCTGACCGTGCTCTTGCTTGCGCTGACTTTTCCCGCTGCCTTCGCCGCCGAAGTGCAGGTCGCCGTCGCCGCCAACTTCACCGCACCGATGCAGCGCATCGCCGCCGACTTCGAGCAGGCCACCGGCCACCAGGCGAAGCTCGCGTTCGGCTCCACCGGAAAGTTCTACGCCCAGATCAAGAACGGCGCGCCCTTCGACGTCCTGCTCGCGGCCGACGACGAAACGCCGGCCAAGCTGGAAAGGGAAGGGGATGCAGTGGCCAGCAGCCGCTTCACCTATTCGATCGGCCGGCTGGCGCTCTGGTCGGCCAAGCCGGGCTACGTCGACGCCCAGGGCGCGGTGCTGAAGCAAGGCACGTTCAAACACCTGGCGCTGGCCAACCCCAAGCTCGCGCCCTACGGTGCCGCGGCGGTCGAAACCCTGAACAAACTCGGCCTGCTGGCCGCGCTGCAGCCTAAGTTCGTGCAGGGCGAGAACATCGCCCAGACCTTCCAGTTCGTCAGTACCGGCAACGCCGAACTCGGCTTCGTCGCGTTATCCCAGGTATTCGAAGGCGGCAAGCTCAAACGCGGCTCGGCGTGGATCGTGCCGCCCGGCCTGCATGCCCCCATCCGCCAGGATGCGGTCGTCCTGGCGCGCGGCAAGGACAATCCGGCTGCACTGGCGCTGATGAAGTACATGAAGGAAGACAAGGCCCGGGCTATCATCAAGGCCTATGGCTACGAGTATTGAACCCGCGCTGTGCTGAGCGACACCGACTGGAGCGCGATCCGGCTGACGCTTGAACTGGCGAGCGTCACCACGCTGCTGCTGCTCGTCATCGGCACGCCCATCGCATGGTGGCTGGCACGCACCCGTTCGGCATGGAAAGGCGCGGTCGGCGCAGTGGTGGCGCTGCCCATCGTGCTGCCGCCGACGGTGATCGGCTTCTATCTGCTGGTGGCGATGGGGCCGGAGGGCCCGGTCGGCCGGCTCACCCAATCGCTGGGGCTGGGCGTGCTGCCCTTCACCTTCGCCGGGCTGGTGGTGGCCTCGGTGTTCTACTCGCTGCCCTTCGTGGTGCAGCCGATCCAGAACGCCTTCGAGGCCATCGGCGAACGTCCGCTGGAAGCAGCGGCCACCCTGCGCGCCTCGCCCCTCGACACCTTCTTCAGCGTGGTATTGCCGCTGGCGCGGCCCGGCTACCTCACCGCCAGCGTGCTCGGTTTCGCCCATACCGTCGGCGAGTTCGGCGTGGTGCTGATGATAGGCGGCAATATCCCGGACAAGACGCGCGTGGTGTCGGTGCAGATCTACGATCACGTCGAGGCGCTGGAATACGCGCAGGCGCACTGGCTGGCGGCGGGCATGGTGGCCTTCTCCTTCGTCGTGCTGCTGCTTCTGTACACGCTGAACCCGACCGGGCGGCGCGCATGAGCCCCGGCACCGGCATTCGCGCCCGCTTCAAGCTCGACTATTCCGGCTTCTCGCTGGACGTCGATCTCGACCTGCCCGGCCGCGGCGTCACCGCGTTGTTCGGCCATTCCGGCTCCGGCAAGACCACGCTCTTGCGCGCCATCGCCGGACTGGAACATGCGCCCGGCGGCACGCTGTCGGTCAATGGCGATGTCTGGCAGGACGCGGCCGTTTTCCGGCCGACGCATCGGAGACCTTTGGGCTACGTGTTCCAGGAAGCCAGCCTGTTCCCGCATCTCACTGTGCAGGCCAACCTGGAATACGGGCAGAAGCGCGTGCCGCAGGCGCAGCGCCGCGTCTCGCTCGAGCAGGCGGTGGACCTGCTCAACATCGGCCATCTGCGCGCCCGCAAGCCGGCGCGGTTGTCCGGCGGCGAGCGCCAGCGCGTCGGCATCGCGCGGGCGCTCGCCACCAGCCCGCGGCTGCTGCTGATGGACGAGCCGCTGGCGGCGCTCGACCACGCGCTCAAGCAGGAAATCCTGCCCTACCTGGAACGCCTGCACGACGAACTCGACATCCCCGTCCTGTATGTCAGCCACGCCCCCGACGAAGTGGCGCGCCTGGCCGATCACATCGTGGTGATGGAAGCGGGCAGGGCGGTCGCCGCCGGACCGCTCACCGATACGCTGGCCCGCCTCGACCTGCCGATCAAGCTGGGCGAGGACGCCGGCGTGGTGCTCGATGCCGTCGTCGCCGCGCGCGACGAGGAATGGCATCTGGCGCACATGGAATTCGCCGGCGGCCGCCTGTGGGTGCGCGACCACGGCCTGCCGGTCGGCCACCACGCGCGCGTGCGCATCCTCGCCCGCGACGTCAGCCTGGCGCGCGCGCCGATGAGCGGCACCAGCATCCTCAACACGCTGCCCGCGGTCGTGGTCGACAGCGTCGACGACGCGCATCCGGCGCTCACCCTGGTGAAACTGCGCGTCGGCGAATCGCCGCTGCTGGCACGGCTGACCCGGCGCTCTGCGCATGCGCTGGAGATCACGCCGGGGCAGCTGCTTTATGCCCAGATCAAGGCGGTGGCGCTGATCGGGTGAACGCGATGGGTTTTCAGCCCGCGCCCATTTGACGAATTGGGGGAGCCTCTCAACCCCCTGTCATTTCTCTACAACCCTCCTGGTCTAGGCTTGGCGTGTATCCGGATGCAAGCCATCCGGCAGAGCCGCTACAGGGAACCCATATGTTCAGCTTGAATTACCGGGCCAGCCTGGCTCATCGCGCCCCCAGACCGGCATGGGCCGTGTGGGCACTGGCCGTAGTGTGCCTGGCTGCCATGCCAGGACTTGCGGCCCCGACCCGCGTGGCTTTGCTGAATGGCTCTCCCGGACTCACCGGCCTGGCGGCCTGTCTGGCCGCCAGGCTTGAAGGGTCCGGCCCATTGGTGCGTGCGGAGACGCTGCCCGAAGGCCTGGAGTTTCGTATGCGGCTTCTCACCGAGCCTGGCGAGCCCGCCCTGGTGGTCGTCCAGGCCCTGCTCAAGCCTGACGTTTCGGGCCTTGTCGAATCCCACACGCATGACGACGACCCGGAAGCCCAGCCGGAAGCCGCCCGGCGCTTCTTCCATCTTCTGCGCATCCCGGTAGGCACGCGCGCCTGGGTGTGGCAGCCGGCACGGGAGGCGGCCCTGTGCGGCGAGGCGGCCAACTGGGTCGCCGGTCTGCGCAGCCGTCCCATCCTGTTCGAGCGGCTCGGCCCCGGCGGTGACCCCCGCTAACCCGCATCGGCAAGCAGCCCCGCCGTGTCCAGACAGGGGAGGAGGGGTTTTGTAATTACAGCGCCACACAGCTTTGCGATGTTGTCAGTCCCATCCCCCCACCCCCGGAGACTGACCCATGCAACCCATGCTCAAACCCCTCGCCGCCCTGGTATGCCTGGCCCTGGCCGGCCCCGTTCTCGCCGACTGCGCAGGCACCGTCACCCTTGGTGAAGGCCCCGAGCAGATCACCACTACGGTTCCCAACAAGGCCGTTGGCGGCACCTGCCTGAACAGCCTGATCATCGACACCGCCGCGGAAACCGCCAACTACGGCAGCCACGGCGAATTCATCGCCACCCTCGCGAAGCAGGTGGCCGGTTGGGCCAGGAAGCATGCGATCAGCCCGCGCGAGGCTGCCCGGTTGCTGGTGGCCGCTGCTAAATCCGACGTGGGCAAGACGGTAAAGGTGCGCGTCATCGCCTTCAACGATTTCCACGGCAACATCGACGGTGCCAACCTGAACTTCACCAGCACCGTGGACGGCATTCCTTCCCGCACCCCTGCCGGCGGCGTCGACTACATGGCCGGCCTGGTGAAGCAACTGAAGGCGGCCACGCCCAACAGCGTCGTGGTTTCCGCCGGCGACCTGATCGGCGCCAGCCCCCTGAATTCCTCCCTGTTCCACGACGAGCCCAGCATCGAAACCATGAACCGCCTGGGCCTGGAGTTCAATGCCGTGGGCAACCACGAGTTCGACGAGGGCCGCGATGAACTGCTGCGTATGCAGAACGGCGGTTGCCATCCCACCGACGCCAACAGCTGCCAGGGCAACACCGTCGGCACCCCCTATCCGTTCGAAGGCGCCGCGTTCGACTTCCTCGCCGCCAACGTGGTGGATACCGCCAGCGGCAAGACCCTGTTTCCCGCCTATGGCGTGAAGAATTTCAAGGGCAACCGCGTGGCCTTCATCGGCATGACCCTGAAAGGCACGCCCAGCATCGTCACCCCCGCCGGCATCGCCGGCCTGGAATTCCACGACGAAGCCGACACCGTCAACGCGCTGGTGGGTAAGCTCAAGCGCCGCGGCATCGACGCGGTGGTGGTGCTGGTGCACGAAGGCGGCTTCGCTCCCGGCAGCATCAACGGCTGCTCCGGCGTCTCGGGCCCCCTGGTCGACATCGTCAGCCGCCTGGACGATGCGGTTGACCTGGTTGTCTCCGGCCATACGCATCAGGCCTACAACTGCAGCCTGCCCAGCAGCAAAGGCCGCAGCATTCCGGTCACCAGCGCGGGCGCATTCAGCCGCATCATGACCAGCATCGACCTCACGCTGGACACCCGCACCAAGGACGTGATCGCCGTCAGTGCCGAGAACAGGCTGGTGGACCGCAACAACGTGCTGGGCGCCGCCGAGCCCATCGTCCCGGTTGCCGAGATCAGCCATATCGTTGCCAACTACAACGCCATTGCTGCCCCCATCGCCAACCGCATCATCGGCAGCATCACGGCGGACATCACCACCACCCGCAATGCCGCAGGCGAATCCGCCCTGGGCGACGTGGTGGCCGATGCCCAGCTTGCCGCCACGGCTCCCGCAGACAAAGGGGGCGCGGTCATCGCCTTCATGAACACCGGCGGCATCCGCGCCAACTTCACCTACGCCGGCAGCACGGCCGGCGAAGGCAACGGCAACGTGACCTACGGCGAATCTTTCACCGTGCAGCCCTTCGGCAACAGCCTGGTCGTCAAAACACTCACCGGCCAGCAGCTCTACGACCTGCTCAACCAGCAGTGGGCGGTGGGCCAATACGCCGACGGCGGGCGCACCCTGCAGGTGTCCAACGGCTTCACCTACCAGCACAGCTTCGTGTCCAAATCGAGCCCGCTGGGCGGGCAGTATGTGTGCGACGGTTCGGTGAAGGTCAACGGCGTGCCGGTGGACAAGGCCGCCAGCTACCGGGTGACGATGAACTCCTTCCTGGCCAGCGGGGGTGACAACTTCACCGTATTCAACCTCGGCACCGACCAGTTGGGCGGCGACGTGGATCTGGACGCGCTGGAGGCTTACTTCCAGGCCAATCCGGGCGGCGTTGCCCCCGGCCCGCAAGACCGCATCCAGCAAGTTGCGGCCTGTAATTAACCCGGCAAGCCTGCGCGGCATGCCCGTGCCGCGCATGCATGACTGTGAAACCCCGCTCGCGCGGGGTTTTTTATTTGTGGCGGGCGACAGATCTTCGGGGGAGGTGGCCTGATTCGGAGGCAGGAACCGGCCTTGAACGGCCGGTAAGAGATGGAACCGCGAACGGCTGTAGCTCGGCCTTTGCGGACGTTGGCCTAAGGCGCGGAATCGGGCAGCAATCCCTTGCTTACCTGCCGTTCAGCCTTGATAGGCCGCAAACGGGCGTGTCCACATTCTTGCTAAACGGGTTTGAACTCAATTCTCGGACACTCGGCCGACTCGTCTTGCCTGCCGACCGAACCCGTCAATAGCGATCGTTCAACGCGCCGCTCGCCGACTGACCACTGGAATCTTCGCAACCCGGAGCTACGGAGGGCGAGCTAAACGAACATGACGCCACTCGCTAGTGTTTCGCTGAACTCGCCGAAGCTGCTGCTCCGGTGCAGCGTACGCACCTGCCAAAGGTAGAACGCCCGCAGCGGCCCGCTTTCAGGGCATGCACCCTCGCGGTACGCTGTGCCTCGTGAGATGAGCGCCGTCCCACAATTCCCACGAAGCAACCTTGGTCGTGCCGGTCCCCACCCCGCGTTCCAGTAGCAAAGATCAGCGACGACCTGATCTTCGACCTTGTCCGTGTGGCGTCCATTCTTGAATCAGCTCAGCCTCAAAAAAGGCGTTCTACGCATAACGAGGCAGTTGATTAACGTGATTTTTTCGATGAATCTAGGGATCTTGCTTAACTTGTTTATTGTCATGAGGCGCTTTTCTCGGTTTTGGATTATTCGACAGCCTCTTGAAAGAGTCTAGGAAAACCGGGGCGATTCAGTCTTGGCGCTTGTGGTTAAGAACAAAGCAGGGTTATGCAGGATCCGGTGCGATTTCAAGTTCGTATACTCCAGACTCGACGTTATCCGGTAGGTGGCCGTCGATTAGTGCTTGAAGGAGCTGTATGGGGTCACACGAAAAAGGGACACACTGAACTTTCTGCATTATTGCAGATTCGATAGCCGCTTCTTCGTATCTGAGAATATCTGGCAAGTACGGTATGTCCAGGTTCTGAGCCCTGAGATAGCAGATGAATCCCTTAGCTTCTTGTGAGGCAAATGACGTTGGCTTTGACATCCTAAAATAGCCATCCAGCAACTGCTCAAAGCGTTTCTGTCCAGAATGAAGCAGCACCAACTTGGTAAGTGCGCCGAGCACCTTGACAATGGCACCCGCACGGAACTTCCAGATCAGGGTTCCTATTAGCGGAACCGCTGGATCCTGTTTGAGTTCCGCCGCTAATGTTCCCTCTATGGATCCACTTGTAACAAGTTCGCCTAAGGTAGCCTCCCACAGCTCGGGGGTAATTTCCACATGGAGATCCCTTGTGCTTATAAACGCAGGGTGTGCGGGCATCTCTAGTATTTCATCGTTTGGTGGCCATGTGCATTGATCCCAGATACCTTTGAGACGCTCTAACTGATGCTCAATCCCATCCAGTCCGAACAGCGGCACGAAGCTCGGGAAAATCTCGTAAACTAGCGCGCGGACGTTCGGCAACGTGGGCAATACTTCTTCTAACAATTCCAGTACCGGCTCTGGAACCACTCCAGAATGGGCATCTAGCCAGTAGCCCTCAAATTCAAAGCCACCACCGACATGCACCTCCCAAACTCGATCAAGAGGGATTTCCTTTAGAAACGCCCTGACGTTCTGGCGTCCGTTGCGCTCATTGGTCCAAATGTTATGCAGATCTAAGAGGATTCCGCAATCCGCCTTCTCTACAGCCATTGCTACGAAGCGCCCGTCAGAGAGTTCCCCACTACGGGGACGTAGATAGTTCACCGAGGTTTCAACAGCGAATGGAACAGGCAACTGTTTTGCCAGAATTGACATTGTGTGCGCGGCGCAAAGTGCTCCGTCAACAGTCTGTAAAGGAGGCAACATGAAGCCCGTATGAAAAACCCTATTGTTCGAATGAACATGCGTAACGCTGAGGTGCTCGCTGACCCAACCTGCATCAAGCACCTCGGCAGTCTCTATTAAAGCTTCCAAGAAGGCTGGTTCAGGGGGCTGTGCCCCCCCCACGGCGAAACCCACACTGTGAATAATCTTGGGCTGAGGCAATCGATTGAGTGCCGTTAAGGCTTGCGGGGGGAGTGCATAACGGCGAGGCTTCTCCGACACTAGCTGCCATAAAGTCTGGGGTTCAACCTCAATCACCTGAACGCACGTGTTCCCGGAATGAAGTAGCGGTTCAAGCCCGGGAACATATACAACGCCCACACCAAGCTTGGGCATCTGCATGACGGTCAGCCGTCGATTATGACGCCGCCCCCGACTACCTCTCGGAGATTCAGTTTCTCGTCGACCGCGTAAGAGCGAACAACATCGAAGCGTATGTCCCAACCGGAACAGCATGCGGCGCAACCGAGCCGATCCAGAATTGATGCCTGCACCTTTTGAAACGCTTTGAGGTCATAAGCAACCTTAGCCGGAAGACTGACGCGCACTGCGCGGTCTGGCAACGGGACGGTATCTATAGCGATGGATCCTACAACTTTGCTTGGCATTGCGAATTCTCCTTCGTTAGTTAACTAATGCGGGTTCCTCGACGATGCCGGGAGACATCGAGTGTCACCCAACGGCACAACTGAATACACCTTAGGACAAAGGTTTAAAGATTGATATACAACTTTAGTTGTAGGTGGGGGACTTTTTGGCACTTGAATCAAGGCACGTGACGTGCGTAGCTAGTCGCCCGTACATCGACTTAAGTAATCTCTGTTTAGCCGAAAGTGCACCCCGCGGAGTAGGCAACGGATGGCCGCTTTTGGGGGCAAAACTGATATTCGGGAGCAAGCCTGGGGTGACTATAACGGGTCGTTCGTACGCATTAGCGGAAGTCTGAAACGGACACTCGGCGTACTGGTCCGCGATCGACCGGTCAGCAGCCCATAGCGGACGTATTTGCCATGCTGGGCAAAAGACCGCTTCGGCCGAACAAGAGACAGTCTGGCTTCCCAACCTGAACTTCCGCTTTTGGCTGTTAGCAGCCCATTGGATGAGGGTTCATTGAAACCCCAAGGGCGAACTTCGGTCTGTTCCAACCATCGGGCCGAACACATTGAGTAAACTTGGGACGTCCAGAACAAGTATCGATGAGCCTCCCGCCCAACTGATGAACCCCGCCCACGCCCAAACCCTCCGCGACCTGCTGCGAACCCAGGAAGTCGCTGCCCTCGGCACGCTGCACCAGGGCCAGCCCTACGTTTCCATGGTGCCCTTCGCGCTGCGTCCCGGCAGCACGGATTTCATCATCCATGTCAGCCAGCTCGCGGCGCACACGAAGGACATGCTGGCGCATTCGCAGGTGAGCCTGCTGGTGATTGCGCCGCCGACGCCCGAGGTAATGGCCCAGGAGTTGGCGCGCATCACGGTGCAGGGCGAGGCGGTGCAGCTCGTCGCCGGCACGCCCGGGCATGCTGCGGCCAAGGCGGCCTACCTGGCGCGGTTTCCCCAGAGCGAGATGATGTTCGGCTTTTCCGACTTCTCGCTGTTCGCGATCGTGCCGGAGTCGATTCGATTCGTCGGCGGGTTTGCCCAGGCCACGACGATTTCGCCTGAAACGCTCGCCGAGGTCCTGAGCTAGATACTCGAATAAGTTGGAACGCAATCAGGCGAGGGTTTGCGGCACTAGCGAAAACAATTCCGGAACCACCCGCCTGTAATCGATGAGCTGCTGCACGGTGCGTGGGGCGAGTTCGCGCGCCGCGACCCAGAGTATTCAAAAGGGTCAGTAGCGGAAGGGGGGCCAACTACAACGAAAGTCGTATATCAATTCTCGATTTTTTGTCCTAAGTTTTATGTAGCCAATTGGGCGAGGAAGGGATTGATAAAATGGGCATAGAACAGCAACCATCGGCCGCTCCAGGCCTTGCATGGATCGAGCAGAATCAGGGAGTGGCCGTTGCGTTTGCTTTTGTCCTTACCACCCTCTACGTCACGCCGATTCTGATAATTGCGGCCGCAGCGTGGACTACAGATTTTTTCCAGCAGGACAGCTTACTGTTCGCATGGTTTGCTGCGTTCATGAAATCCTCTGAATCGACGCTTAACGAGTTCCACAAGGTCCTGTTTCCCGTCATGTCCGCACTGTCCATCATAGCTTTCCGGGGTCGACCCACTAAGGCAATGTTGTGGCTCGCGTTTTTCATCTTGTTCTTGTTCGCGGTCACTGTCGCCGTCGCAGTGATATTCGATATGAGCTCGACAGTGACCGCGCTATCCGGACTGGAGGAACCCCTTGATACAAATCTGGCAAAGGCGTTCTTCACTCGCGTTCAAGAGACGCTCTTGATGTACTTGATGATGCTCATCGGTATCAGTGTGGTAAACGGAGCCAAATAGGGGGCACTATGCAAGCAGCAACTCGGGTGGCGTTGTCGATAGCGCTCAGCACAGGTCTCGCAGCGAGCAAACTCTGGGCGGAGGAAATCGATCTCAGCGTCCAGGTCGTCGCTCAAGATTCCCCTGCGCAAGTCACGCTCCAGCTGGAAGATGATATACAGCCCTTCGCCCTCAATCGTGACCCGGCTGACGGCACTTTCAAGACCTTGCTTATACTCCCCAGCGCAGAAAGCGCCGGGCGCGCAAACCGACTCATTGCGTCCTATAGGCTTGTTGCGTCCTGGGGTATGGCAAAAGAGCAACTCTATTTAGGCATACGCCCTCTGCCTCCCAAGAAGCTCAACCTCAACGTTTACCACGAGCCGATCGGTTACAGGATCGAGACGCTCAATGCGATCGATGCGCTCGGGACTGACCTCGATAGCACCCTGCGTAAATATTTTCAGGCACGTACGTTTCACAAGAAATGGCGCTTCGAACACAAGCAGCCACTGCATGCCGCCACGCTTCGCAGCGCGCGTATCTGGTACGACGCAGCTGTCGCGCTTGCGAAGTGGCCCAACTCGGTCTTCCGAATGGATGAAGAGATTGCAAGCATTTTTAAGGAGTATGAAGACCTGGCGAAGAGGGACAGGAATTTCAATAAACGGTATCGCCAATATGTGGCCGCGGGATACATCGGTGGCACCGCAGAACAGTTGGTCGCAATGGATTACGCGTTTGTTGGAAAAATCCCGGCCTTGGTTTCGGCAGGGCGGCTCGATGAGGCAAAAGAGCTAAATGAAAGAGCTTTGAAAGCCCTCTCCAAGGAGCCGGTAGCAATCCAGCAAGTTATCGTGAAGCGGCAAGGGATTGATCTCGATCTGTTGAACAACAATGCTCGCTACATTGATGCGCGGGAGACAGGGCTCTAATGCTGCGACCTCTTCAAGGGGAACGTTGATGCTCCGTTTCCGGCAGAAAACTGACGCTCCTGGAGCCTGGACATATCGCCCGCAGCTTGGCTGCAAACGACCTGCCTAACCAAGCCTCCTACGGCACCAGCGAAAACAGCTCCGGATAAACCCGCCTGTATTCAATGAGGTGTTGCACAGTAAGCGGGGTGAGTTCACGCGCAGCCACCCATATCTGCAAGGGGTGATCGGTGGGCCGGATCAATGCGGCGGGTAGCGCCGCCCAGGTGGGCCAGTCGATTTCCGGCAACTGTTCGCGCACATTTGCCGACAGGTTGCGCGCGGTGTACGCCATGACGCCCAACAATCGAAAGGTTTCCATCCGGGTGAGCCGACTGGAGAAAAATTCCTGCTCGTCGAGTTCTTCGGTGAGGACGATGATGTCCATTCCGGTCTGCTGGATCAGACCCAGCATTGCACCTGTCAGCATGATGGGGGGGCTCCCTGGTGAGATGAACAGGGGTCAAGCAATCGCTGTGCCGTGAGGCGGACGCTTTGCCGGCCCAGTGTGGGCATCCGATTCCTGGGCATATCGCTTCACACCCTCCCTTGCGCTTGTCGCCTTCGCCACAACTTTTCCACCCGTGTCGTGTGGCGTTTGCGACAGCCGCACCTGAACAACCAGCGTTTTCTCCTTAATAAACAAGCGCTTTACGCAGCGTCACGGGCAGGCACGGGGCTTGCGAGTGTCAGGTCGTAACCTTGAGGGAGGACGATCCGTGGATTTGCCAGTTATCAATTCCAGTAGCGAGGGTGCGGCCGGAGGAGGGTGCGACTCGCATTCCTGCGGTTCCACCGACGATCAGCTCAATCACCTGCCGGAACACATCCGCGCCAAGGTGCACAACCATCCCTGCTATTCCGAGCAGGCGCACCATTACTTTGCACGCATGCACGTGGCGGTGGCGCCGGCGTGCAACATCCAGTGCCATTACTGCAACCGCAAGTACGACTGCTCGAACGAGTCGCGTCCCGGCGTGGTGTCGGAAGTGCTGACGCCGGAGCAGGCGGTGAAGAAGGTGATGGCGGTGGCGGCCAACATTCCGCAGATGACGGTGCTCGGCATCGCCGGTCCTGGCGACCCACTCGCCAACCCGGAGCGCACCTTCGCCACCTTCCGCGAATTGAGCGAGAAGGCGCCCGACATCAAGCTGTGCGTGTCGACCAACGGCCTCGCGCTGCCCGAGAGCGTGGAGGAACTGTCGAAGCACAACATCGACCACGTCACCATCACGATCAACTGCGTCGACCCCGACGTGGGCGCGCAGATCTACCCGTGGATCTTCTGGAACAACAAACGCATCATGGGGCGCGAAGGCGCGGCCATCCTCATCGAGCAGCAGCAGAAGGGGCTGGAGATGCTGACCGCGCGCGGCATCCTGGTGAAGGTCAACTCGGTGATGATCCCGGGCGTGAACGACAAGCATCTCGCCGAGGTGTCGAAGGTGGTCAAGTCGAAAGGCGCCTTCCTGCACAACGTGATGCCGCTGATCGCCGAGCCCGAGCACGGCACCTTCTACGGCCTGATGGGGCAGTCCAGCCCGACCGCCGAGGAACTGCAGGAACTGCAGGACGCGTGTTCCGGCGACATGAACATGATGCGCCACTGCCGCCAGTGCCGCGCCGACGCGGTCGGCCTCCTGGGCGAGGATCGCGGCCTGGAATTCACCATGGACAAGATCGAGGACATGGAGATCGACTACCCCGCTGCGATGGTGAAGCGCGCCGAAGTGCATGCGCAGATTGCGAAGGAGCTGGAGGTCAAGGAGCAGGACCGGCTGTTCCAGGCGCAGGCCAAGGCCGCGCTGATCGCCCTGCGCGGCGAGGCCGACGCGCCGCCCACCCGCCCGGTGCTGATGGCGGTGTCGACCAAGGGCGGCGGCGTCATCAACGAGCACTTCGGCCATGCCCACGAGTTCCTGGTGTACGAGGCTTCGCCCGCCGGCGTGCGCTTCATCGGCCACCGCAAGACGACGCCGTACTGCGAGGGCGGATCGAGCTGCGGAGACGGCGAGTCCGCGCTGGACGAAACCCTGCGCGTGCTGAAGGGCTGCGAGGTGGTGCTGTCGGCCAAGATCGGCTTCGAACCGTGGGCGCCGCTGGAAGCCGCGGGCATCCAGCCCAACGGCGAGCACGCGATGGAGCCCATCGAGGAAGCCATCGCCGCGGTGTACGAGGAATTGCGCGCCGCCGGCAAGCTCGACGAAGCGCCCGTGCAGCAGCAGAAAGTTGCCTGAGGAGATCACCACCATGGCATTGGAAATCATCGAATCCTGCGTCAACTGCTACGCCTGCGAACCGCTGTGCCCCAACGAGGCGATCTATCAGGCGTCGCCGCACTTCCTGATCGACCCGGACAAGTGCACCGAATGCCTGGGCGACTACGATGACGCGCAGTGTTCGAGCATCTGCCCGATCGAGGGCGCCATCGTCGACGAACTGGGGGTGGCGCTGAACCTGCCCGGTTCGCTCACCGGCATCTCGGCCGAGATGCTGGCCAAGTACCAGGCGGCGGTGGAGGCGACCTATCAGGCGGCGCTGGAAGCCAAGACCGGCTGACGCAATCATGGCCACCGTCGTCTTCTATGAAAAACCCGGCTGCGCCAACAACACCCGGCAGAAGGTGTTGCTGGCGGCGGCCGGGCATACGGTGCTGGCCAAAAGCCTGTTGACCGAGAAATGGAGTGCCTCGCGCCTGCGCGATTTTTTCGGCACGCTGCCGGTAGCCGAATGGTTTAACCCCAGCGCGCCGCGCATCAAGTCGGGCGAGGTGCAGCCGGAGGGTCTGAATGAATCTGCCGCGCTTGGATTGATGCTGGCCGACCCGCTGCTGATCCGCCGTCCGCTGATGGATGTGGACGGCGAGCGCCGGGTGGGGTTTGACCAGGACGCGGTCGACCGCTGGATCGGGCTGGCGAGCAAGATCCCGCGCGAAAACCTCGAAGCCTGTACCAAGGACCACGCCGCCCAGCCCTGCCCGGTGGGGGCACGCTGATGGAACCGGGCGTCGCGGTTCCGCTCGCGCCAGGCGTGCACTGGGTGGGCGCGCTCGACCCCAATCTCCGCGAATTCGACGTCATCCTCAAGACCGCCAACGGCACCACCTACAACGCCTATTGCGTGCGCGGCAGTGCGGGTGTGGCGGTGATCGATACGGTGAAGGCGGAGTACGCCGACACCTTTTTCGCGCGGCTTGAGCAGGTGGCACGCTACGACGAAATCACCGCAATCGTGCTCAACCACCTGGAGCCCGACCACACCGGCGCGCTGCCCGAACTGATGCGGCGCGCGCCGCAGGCGCGGCTGTATATCTCGGTCAGGGCGCAGATGATGCTGAAGGCACTGCTGAAGAGCGAGGAACTGACCTACACGCCGGTCAACACCGGCGACAGCATCAGCCTGGGCGACCGCACCTTGCGTTTCCTGAACACGCCCTACCTGCACTGGCCCGACACCCAATGCACGTATCTGGAGGAAGCCGGCGTACTGTTTTCCGGCGACGTGTTCGGCTGCCACTTCTGCGACGCGCGCCTGTTCAACGATCGCGTCGGCGACTTCCGTTTTTCCTTCGAGTATTACTACGCCCACATCATGCGGCCGTTCCGGGAATACGTGCGCGACGCGCTCGACCTGATCGAACCGCTGGAGCTGAATCTGATCGCCCCCGCGCACGGACCCATCCTGCGCGATGCGCCGCGCGCCTATGTGCAGCGCTATCGGCAGCTCGCCGCGCCGCAGCTGCACAACGAGGCGGACCGCGACAAGACCCTGATCGTGTTCTACATCTCCTCGTACGGCAACACCGCGCGCATGGCGCAGGCGGTGCATGACGGCGCCGAGGAAATCGACGGCGTGCGCGCATCGCTGTACGACCTGCAGGGCGGCGAAGTCGCGCCCTTCGTCGACCTGATCGAGGAGGCCGACGGCCTCGCCTTCGGCACGCCCACCATCAACGGCGACGCAGTGAAGCCGATCTGGGACCTCTTGTCCTCGCTCGCCGTGGTCAAGGTGAGCGACAAGCTGGGCGCGGCCTTCGGCTCCTACGGCTGGAGCGGCGAGGGCGTGAACATGGTGGAAGACCGGCTGCGCGGGCTGAAGCTGCGGGTGCCGGTCAAGGGCGTGCGGGTCAAGCTCATCCCCACTGAAGACGAACTGGAAGCCTGCCGCGAACTGGGGCGCGAACTGGCGCTACACCTCACTGGCCGCATCGCGCGCCGCGTCATCGACATGTCCGAATTACTCAAGGAATCCACCCATGCCCAAGGCTAACGTCACCTTCGAAGACATCGGCATCACCGTCACCGTCCCTGCCGGCACCCGGCTCATCGAGGTGTCGGAGAAGGTCGGCGCCGGCATCACCTACAGCTGCCGCGAGGGCGAATGCGGCACCTGCATCATGAAGATTGTCTCCGGTATGGAAAACCTGGCGCAACGCTCGGTGCTGGAAGACAAGGTGCTGCAGGAAAACATGGCGGGCCGCAACAACCGGCTCGCCTGCCAGGCGCAGGTGCTGGGCGGCGAGATCGTCGTCCGTCCCGGCTGATCAATTTTATTCAACCCACAGGAGTTCATCATGCCCGTCGTCACTTTTTCCAGCCCGCTGCACAAGGACAAGACCGTCTACGCCGTCGCCGGCAGCCACACCAAGAGCCTGCTGCAACTGGCCAAGGAGAATCACATTCCCATCGACTTCAGTTGCGGCGACGGCGAATGCGGCACCTGCCTCATCAAGGTCACCAACGTGACCCGCAAGGGCCCCATGGGCGGCCCGCTCACCGACCGCGAAATCACCGTGCTGAAAGACCTGGGCAAAATCACCAAGGACCAGATCGAGGCAATGAAAGTGGACGACACTGTTCACACCGCCTGGCGCCTGGCCTGCCAGATGGTCCTGCGCGACGAGGACATCGTGGTGGAATACCCGAGCAAATGAGTACCGCCTGCGCCATGTCTTCGCCTGTCGTTGATCGGGCCGGACTGTATGGCCTGCTGATGGCGCGCGCTGGCGGCCTGCCCAACGACGACCTGTTTGCGCGCATGCTGGTCAGCCAGACGCTGGGTCTGGGCGCGTTGCCGCCCGGCCTGGGGCTCGCGCCGGCAGCGTTCCTTGCCTTGATGGCGCGCCACTTCCCCGGTTTCACGCTGCCCGCGGTGCTGGCCGTCCCGGCCGTGGAAGCCGAACGCCACGCCGAGCGCGATGAACTGCTGACGCTGCTGCAGGAACACTGCGCCGGGGCGGATGATTCCGAGCGCTGGATGGCAGAAATCGTCACCGCTGCCTGCATGGGCGGCGATCACCTGTGGCAGGACCTGGGGCTGTGGTCGCGGGTCGATCTGTCCCGCCTGATGACGCAGAACTTCCCCGCGCTGGCGGCCAGGAACACGCGCGACATGAAGTGGAAAAAATTCCTGTACAAGCAGCTTTGCGAGGGCGAAGGCGTGGTCGTCTGCCGCTCGCCGTCGTGCGAGGTGTGCGTGGATTACGCCAAGTGCTTCGGGCCGGAGGATTAGCTCAGGGGCCGGTCGCCGAAATGGAATCCCGTGCCGTCGCCGCTTATCTGGGACTCGCCCTTGGCGACGCCCTGGGCGCGACCGTGGAGTTCATGACCCCGCGCGAGATCGCGGCGCAC
This sequence comes from Thiobacillus sp., assembly GCA_019459325.1. GTDB lineage: Bacteria > Pseudomonadota > Gammaproteobacteria > Burkholderiales > Thiobacillaceae > Thiobacillus. The sequence continues at coordinate 30,767 of JAIBFA010000047.1, read as the reverse complement.
TATCAGGTCCATGACACGATTCGTGGGGGTGGGTGGTTGCGTCTCAAGCCCGGCCAGGTCACCGACGACACCACCATGGCGCTTGCACTCGGCGGCGCCATCCTGCAAACCGGACGGGTGGACGCGCGGGCCGCGGCCCGCGCCTTCGACGGCTGGATGCGCGCACGGCCGGTGGACATCGGCAATACCGTGCGCCGCGGCCTGCTGCACTTCCGCACGACCGGCATTCCGGAAACCGCTTCCAGCGAACACGACGCCGGCAACGGCGCCGCCATGCGCGTGCTGCCGGTCGCGCTGGCCACGCTGGGGCAATCCGAAACGCAGGTGCGTGCGGCCTGCCGCGCCCAGGCCCACGTCACCCACAACAACGCGCTGTCCGATGCCGCCACCGAATGCCTGGCCCTGATGGTGCAGGATGCGCTGCATGGTGCGGACAAGGCTCAACTGCTGCAACGCCATGTCGTCCCGCTGATTAGGCAACACCCCGAGTTCGAGTTTCGCAGCGCACCACGTAGCAACCCGAGTGGCTATGTGGTCGAGACCCTGCAGGCCGTGTTCCAGGCTTTCTTCGCCACCCAGAACATCAGGGAGTGCCTGATCGATGTCGTCAATCGCGGCGGCGATGCCGACACCACAGGCGCCATCGCTGGCATGCTGGCCGGCGCGCTGTATGGACAGGACGCCTTGCCAAAAGCCTGGCTGAACACACTGGATTCAGGGATCTCGCAGGCCTGCGAAGCGCAGGCCCGTGCTTTGCTATTGGAAATCGGCGGCGGAAGCAAGGCGTGAAGCGCCCAGCCTTCATCCCAAGCCGCATCTGCGGGAAGGGCGGCATTCAATTGCGCTTGCTTTCGGACTGATTCAAGCGGCAGCGCAAAAAAAGAAAGGGGCTAGCCGAAGCTAGCCCCTTGTCTTGTTTGGTGCGCCCGAAGAGATTCGAACTCCTGACCCCTTGGTTCGTAGCCAAGTACTCTATCCAGCTGAGCTACGGGCGCTTTGAAGGTTGCGCATTATACGCATTTTTTGCATCGATGGCAGATGCAAAAACTCATAATTTGGCGGAGACGGAGGGATTCGAACCCTCGATACAGGTTTAAGCCCGTATGCTCCCTTAGCAGGGGAGTACCTTCAACCTCTCGGCCACGTCTCCGAACCGCCGCGCATTGTATCGGAATGCGCGGCGGAAAGCCACCTTGACGGCCGTTAAGCAGTGGCCTTGTCGAGTTCGAAGGCCTGATGCAGCGCGCGCACCGCGAGTTCCATGTACTTGTCCTCGACCACTACCGAGATCTTGATTTCGGAAGTCGAGATCATCTGCAGGTTGATGTTTTCCTTCGACAGGGTCTCGAACATCTTGCGCGCGATGCCGACATGCGAGCGCATGCCGACGCCGACGATGGAGACCTTGGCGATCTTATCGTCGCCGGTGACTTCGCGTGCGCCGATGCTGGTCGCCGTGGCCTTGACGATGTCCATGGCCTTGGCGAAGTCGTTGCGGTGCACAGTGAAGGTGAAGTCGGTGGTGTTCGCGTGCCCGACGTTCTGCACGATCATGTCGATGTCGATGTTGGCGTCGGCGACCGGGCCCAGGATTTTGTAGGCGATGCCGGGATGGTCGGGCACGCCGACCACGGTGATCTTGGCTTCGTCGCGGTTGAAGGCGATGCCGGAAACGACGGCTTGTTCCATGGTGTTGTTTTCCTCGAAGGTGATGAGCGTGCCGTCGCCTTCGTCCTGAAAGCTGGACAGCACGCGGAGTTTGACTTTGTACTTGCCGGCGAATTCGACCGAGCGGATCTGCAGCACCTTGGAGCCGAGGCTCGCCATTTCCAGCATTTCCTCGAAGGTGATGGTCTTCAGGCGGCGCGCCTCGGGCACGATGCGCGGGTCGGTGGTGTAGACGCCGTCGACGTCGGTGTAGATCTGGCACTCGTCGGCCTTGAGTGCCGCGGCCAGCGCGACGCCGGTGGTGTCGGAACCGCCGCGTCCCAGCGTGGTGATGTTGCCCTGTTCGTCGACGCCCTGGAAGCCGGCGACCACGACCACGTGGCCGGAATCGAGGTCGGCGCGCATGCTGGCTTCGTCGATGCTGAGGATGCGCGCCTTGGTGTGGGCGTTGTCGGTGAGGATGCGTACCTGCGCGCCGGTGTAGCTCTTGGCCTTGAGGCCCAGGTCTTTCAGCGCCATGGCGAGCAGGGCAATGGTGACCTGCTCGCCGGTGGAGACCAGCATGTCCAGTTCGCGGGGGTCGGGTTGCGCCTGGATGTCCTTGGCCAGCGCGATCAGGCGGTTGGTCTCGCCCGACATGGCGGACAGCACGACCACGACCTGATGTCCGAGCATTTTGAATTTGGCGACGCGTTCCGCCACTGCGCGGATGCGTTCGACGTTGGCGACCGAGGTGCCGCCGTATTTTTGTACGATGAGTGCCATGATGGTTGGAAGTGAGTTAAGCGCGTGATTCTAAAGGATTAGCGCGTGAACAGGGCGATCGACTCCACATGCGCGGTGTGCGGGAACATGTTGGCCACGCCCGCCGCTTCAAGCCGATAGCCCTTGACGTGCACCAGCACCTCGGCGTCGCGCGCCAGCGTGGCGGGGTCGCACGAGACGTATACGATGCGGTGCGGCGCGCCGGTGTCGGGCAGGGATTTCACGACTTCGATCGCGCCGGAACGCGGTGGGTCGATCAGCAGCTTGTCGAAGTGCCCCAGCGCAGCGAATTTCTCCGGAGTGATCTCGAACAGGTTGTCGACGGCGAAGCGGGCGTTGGGCAGATGGTTGTGCAGTGCGTTGGCGCGCGCGCGCGCGACCAGTTCGGTGCTGCCTTCGATGCCCATCACCTCGGCACCGCTTCGGGCGATGGGCAGGGTGAAGTTGCCCAAGCCGCAGAACAGGTCAGCGATGCGTTCGCCGGGCTGCGGGTCCAACAGGCGCATCGCGCGGCTGACCAGGGCGCGGTTGATGGCGACGTTGACCTGGGTGAAGTCGGTCGGCTTGAACGGCATCACCAGGCCGAATTCGGGCAGGCTGTAGCTGAGTTCGGGAGCGATGTGGGGCCAGAACGGGCGGACGGTATCGGGGCCTTTGGACTGTTCCCATATTTGCACATGATGACGATCGGCAAACTCCCGAACTTGGGCGGCATCGTCGTCGGTCCAGGGTTCGAGCAGGCGGAACACCAGCACGGTGACATGCTCGCCGACGGCCACCTCGATCTGCGGGATGCGGTCGGCGTTCGACAGCACGCCTATCAATTCGCGCAGCGGCTGGATCAGGGCCGACACATCCGCGGTCAGCACCTCGCAGCTCGCCATGTCGGCGATGAAGCTGGAGCGCTTTTCGCGGAAGCCCACCAGTCCGCCGCCTTTCTTGTCGACCCAGCGCGCGGACAGCCGTGCGCGGGTGCGATAACCCCAGCTCGGGCCGTGCAGGGCGGATAGCATCACATCGGGTTTGACCTTGCCGATGCGGGCGAGGTTTTCTTCCAGCACGCGCTGCTTGGCAGCCACCTGCGCGCCGGGTTCCAGATGCTGCATCGAGCAGCCGCCGCAGCGGCCAAAGTATTTGCAGCGCGGTTCGATGCGCTGCGCGCTGGCTTTCAGGATCGCAACCGCGTTGGCGGAGTTGTACTTGGCATGCTTGCGGTAAATGGAGATTTCTGCGCGTTCGCCGGCCAGCGCGCCGTCGACGAAGGTGACCTTGCCATCGACGCGCGCAACGCCATGACCCTCGTGGTCGAGGGAGAGTATGTCGACAACCGGGTTCATGCCCAGGCCGCCAGGAATTCCTGCCAGTGCAGTGCGGGGTGGGATTGCACGGTGCTGCGCGCGAGTTCGATTTCGGCGGCGTAAGCGGCTTCAGTCAGCGTGCCGCGCATTTTCTGGAAGCGCAGGTAGACCAGCCAGGTGTTCATCACGTCCGTTTCGCAGTAGTTGCGGATGGCGTCGATTTCACCCTGCTGGAAGGCGTCCAGCACCTTCGAGCCGTCCATTCCCAGCTTGCCGGGAAAGCCGCACAGCTTGGCCATCTGGTCGAGCGGGGCATTGGCGCGCGGCTGGAACATCGCGAGCACGTCCATCAGATCGAGATGCCGGGTGTGGTAGCGCCCCAGGTAGCTGTTCCACTTGAACTCCTTGTCGTCGTCGCCCCAGTCCCAATAGCGGGCCGCCGCCACGCCGTGAATCAGTGCACGGTAATGCAGCACCGGCAGGTCGAAACCGCCGCCGTTCCACGAGACGAGTTGCGGGGTGTAGCGCTCGATGCCGTCGTAAAAACGCTGAATCAGCTCGACTTCGCTGCTGTCCGGTTCGCCGAGCGACCACACCTTGAGCTGGTCCCCGCTTCTGAGCACGCAGGAAATGGCGACAATGCGATGCAGGTGATGCGGCATGAAGTCGCTGCCTGTTTTCTGGCGGCGGGCGAGCAGCGCCATTTCGGCGAGTTCGCCCGGCGGCAGCGCCGCCGCATCTATGCCGTTGACGGCGGAGAATCCGGCGAGGTCGGGAATCGTTTCAATATCAAAAACCAGGGTGGGGTGCATGGAGCAGGCGTACGGACAAAAACCGCCATTTTACGCTGTCAGTGCAGGGCTGAGTCGAGCGCCGAGGCTGCAATCAAGGCATCCAGGTAAGCCACTGAAATCTGGTGCAGCGGAATCTCCAGTTTCTGCGCGTACGCGGCCAGGGTGTCGGCGTCGTTGTTTTCACAGGCATACGTCAGTTGCAGCATCGTCCCTTCGGGCGAGGGGTGCGCACTCAGTGCACGTGCGCTGGTCGCCGACAATCCCAGCTTGCGGATGAGTGTTTCGACCGGCAGCGACAGCGCGTGCGGGGCAATCGACAGCAGGCCGATTTCGAATGCGGCAGACGCGCTCTCGGCCGGTGCGCCCAGACGGGTGATCTTGCCCATGAACAGCGCCCGCGTGAGGGCGGTCACGGCATAGTGGCGCGTCGCCTCGGTAGGATGCTTGCCAGCCAGCGCCAGCAACGCAGCCACCCGGCTTGCGCGTTGTGATCCCAGCATGACCAGTGCATGGGCGGTGGATTCGGCGGGGCGGCTCAAGCCGCCGACCTGGGAGTTGGCGATGGCGAGCAGGCGCGGTGCCATGTCGGGGTTCAGGCGGAAGAACTGCACGAGCGTTTCGACCGGCTCGCGCAGGGCAATGGCCAGCAAATCCAGCTGGACGGCCTGGTCGTGGCTGATTTCGGCAGGCTGGGTGTCGCCGGAGAAGAAACTGCCCCTGAACCAGGCATTCTCGGGCCAGCGAGCCTGGGTGTGCGCGTGCCGTACGCCTTCCACGACAAGACGCGCAGCAACCGCGGGTGGGGTGTCGTCAGCGCGGCAGGTGAGGTAGCGCCATTCGGAAGCACTCTCCTGCACAACGGCATTGTCGGGATTGAGCGTGGGGCAGATCGTCAGGCCGGCCTCCTGCAGCGCCAGGGCGCGTCCCAGATGTTGTTCGTTGTCGATATCCACGCACCAGATCAGCTGGCGGTGATTGAGCTGCCGCGGAATGTCGCTGAACAGTACGCCGGCGCTGATCCGAACCAGCAAGGGCAGCGCGCCGGTCAGGCTGCCCTGCGTCAATGAATAGAGGCCGGTCAGCAACATGTCCTCTTCCATTTGCCGACGCTGGGGGGGCGCGTCGGCTGGCGCGGCACGGCCGCGCAGGACCAACTGATGGGCGACCAGATTGGAGGCGGCATCGAACAAGGGGTCGAACGACAAAAAGCGCGCGCGCAAGGCTTCCTCGCGAACCGGGTCGCTGTTGTCGATGCCCAGCATTTGCGTCACTACGATGGGCTGTTCGGAGTCACGGGTGTTGATGCCGCCGCCGACGATGCGCGAGGGATGGGGGTCGTCTGAGCTCATGTCATTCACTGCGGGATGGGTCCGGCCATTCTAGCGCCGTGAACCCTTTTTCGCGCGGTTCAGTCATCATGCAGGTTTTCCGCCAGACGTTGAGGTGCCCCGACATGATGAAGAAAAAACTGTTGAATACGATGATCATTGGGCTGGCGGCAGCCGCGCAAGCCAGCTGGGCCGCACCGCGAGATGAAGTCGTCAGCACGGCATCCGATCAGCAAAGTGTGGCGGTCACTATTTACAACGACAATCTGGCCTTGGTGAAGGATGCGCGGCAGATCAGGCTTGCGCGCGACGTCAACCTGCTGGCGTGGCGCGGCGTGTCGGCGCAGATGCGTCCGGAGACGGCCCAGCTCCGGAATGTGTCGAACCCCACCGGGTTTCGCTTGCAGGAACAAAACTTCGATTTTGACTTGCTGACGCCGCAAAAACTGCTTGAGAAATACATCGGGCGCGAAGTCACCGTGGTCAAGGTGAATCCGGCCACCGGCGCGGAAACCCGTGAAACCGCCACCGTGCTTTCAACCAACGACGGCGTGGTGCTCAGGTTCGCTGATCGCATCGAAACCGGTGTGCCGGGGCGGCTGGCGTTTGCGGGGGTGCCCGACACACTGCGCGACAAGCCCACGCTGGTGATTTCCCTGGTGAATCCGGCAGCGGGCGTACAGAACCTGGAGCTGTCCTACCTGACCGGCGGGCTGTCGTGGCGCGCCGATTACGTGGCCGAGCTGAACGCCCGCGACGACCAGCTGGATCTGAACGGCTGGGTGACGCTGACCAACCAGAGCGGCGCGACCTACCCCAACGCCAGACTGCAACTGGTGGCGGGCGATCTCAACCGGGTGCGCGATGAACAGCCCCTGCCGCGCGCGGCCATGGCGATGGCGGCCAAGGCGGCCGACGCGGCCGAAATGCAGCAGGAGTCCCTGTTCGAGTATCACCTGTACACGCTGCAGCATCCCACCACCTTGGCTGAAAACCAGACCAAGCAGGTGGCATTGATGTCCGCGACGCGGGTGCCGGTCAAGAAGGAATTCCTGCTCGAGGGCGCGAATTACTACTACTCCGGGCAGTACGGCGAACTGGGCCAGAAGATCAAGGTGGGCGTGTTCGTCGAATTCGACAACAAGGGCGAAGGCCTCGGCATCCCCTTGCCCCGCGGCGTGATCCGCCTGTACAAGAAGGACAGCCAGGGCAACGCGCAGTTCGTCGGCGAGGATCGCATCGATCACACGCCGAAGAACGAAACCGTGCGCCTGAAGCTGGGCGACGCCTTCGACCTGACGGCCGACAAAAAGCAGACCGCCTTCCAGAAACTGGCCGGCACCAGTCGCTACAACTACGTGTTCGAGTCGGCGTATGAAATCGTGCTGAAAAATGCCAAGCCGGAAGCGGCCACGGTCATCGTGCGCGAACCCATGCCGGGCGACTGGACCATGGTTTCCGAATCGCAGCCGCACACCAAGGCGGCGTCCGGCACCGCCGAATGGAAGGTGAGCGTGCCTGCCGAGGGCAAGGCGACGCTCAGCTACCGCGTGCGCGTCAGGTACTGAGTCCGCGCCGCCGACGAATGTCGGCGATCAATCCAAGCGTGGAGCCGTCGTGCTCGCCGCTCACGCGCTCAGGATTCAATTCGGCGCGGATCGGCGGCGCCAGCTGCTTGCCGAGTTCGACTCCCCACTGGTCGAAGCTGTTGATCTGCCAGATCACGCCCTGCACGAACACCTTGTGCTCGTAGAGCGCGATCAGCATGCCCAGCATGTGTGGGTCCAGCTTCTGGTAGAGCAGGGTGTTACTCGGGCGGTTGCCGGGAAAGACCTTGTGCGGCGCCAGCGCGCGGGCGTCCGCGCGGCCCATGCCCTGGGCGATCAGTTCGGCTTCCGCCACCGCCCGCGATTTGCCTTTCAACAACGCCTCGGTCTGCGCCAGGCAGTTGGCCAGCAGCCATTCGTGCTGATCAGCCAGCGGGGTGGGATTGACCGCAGCCACCAGAAAATCGGTCGGGATCAGGCGCGTGCCCTGATGCACCAGTTCGAAGAACGCGTGCTGGCCGTTGGTGCCCGGTGCGCCCCAGACGATGGGGCCGGTGTTGTAGTTGACCCGCTTGTTGGCGCGGTTGACGTTCTTGCCGTTCGACTCCATGTCGAGCTGCTGCAGGAAGGGCACCAGGAGGCGCAGGCGCTGGTCGTACGGGAACACGCCGTAGGTGTCGGTGCCCCAGAAGTTGGCGTACCAGATGCCGAGCATGCCGAGGATGACCGGCATGTTGACCTCCAGCGGCGCTTCCCTGAAATGGAGGTCCATCGCATGGGCACCCGCCAGCAGCGCCTGGAAGTTGCCCCAGCCGATCTGCAGCGCGATCGACAGGCCGATCGCCGACCACAGCGAATAGCGTCCGCCGACCCAGTCCCAGAAGATGAACATGTTCTCGGGGTCGATACCGAAGGCTTCGACCGCCTGGGCGTTGGTCGACAGCGCCACGAAATGGCGCGCCACTGCGGCGGGCGCGCGCAGCGCGGCGAGCAGCCAGGCCTTGGCCGAGTTGGCGTTGGCCAGGGTTTCCAGCGTGGTGAAGGTTTTCGAGGCGACGATGAACAGCGTGGTTTCGGGGTCGAGATGCGCGAGCGTGCCGGCCAGGTGCGCCGGGTCCAGGTTGGAAACGAAATGCACCCGCACGCTCTCCACCGCGTAATGGTCGAGCGCGTGGCAGACCATGGCCGGGCCGAGATCAGAGCCGCCGATGCCGATGTTCACCACGTTGCGGATCGTCTTGCCGGTGTGGCCGCGCCAGCTTCCGTCGTGGATGGTCTCGACAAAACGCTGCATGCGCTTGAGTACTTTCGCGACTTCGCGCTCGACATCCACGCCTTCCACCATCAGGGACGGACGCACCGGCGCGCGCAGGGCGGTATGCAGCACGGCACGCTGTTCGGTGAAGTTGATTCGCTTGCCGCTGAACATGGCGTTGCGCATGGCATCCAGGTCGGATTCGCGCGCCAGCTGCATCAGGTGCTGCATGGTCTCGGGCGTGACGCGATTCTTCGAATAGTCGAGCAGCAGGTTGCCGCAGCGCAGCGACAGGTGTTCAAAGCGCTGGGCGTCCTCGCGGAATGCGGCGCGCATGTCGAAGCTGCGCATGGCCTTGAAGTGCTGTTCCAGGGTCTTCCAGGCGGGCAGGTGCTTGAGCGGTTTCATGGACGGGCGATGTGTGTGGCCAACTTCGAAGGTATCATAAGCAGGGCGCGCCGACGCCAGCCAGGCGAGGGCGCAGCGCCTTCTTCGACGGTACAGGATGAGACAGCATGGTCAGCGTGACACAGAACAAACTTGTATACATTACCTATTCCATACTTGACGCGCGCGGCATGATCGTCGAGCAGCACGATATTCCGGTCGGCTATGTGCAGGGCGCCAACAGCGGTATTTTGCCGGCGATCGAATCGGCCGTGGCAGGCAGCAAGGTGGGCGACCGGATCGAGATCACGCTGGCGCCGGAAGACGGCTATGGGCTGCGCGACGAAAGCCTGGTGTTTGTCGACGACATCGAGAACGTGCCACCAGAATTCCGGCGCGTCGGTGCCGAAGTCATGTTCGAGAACGAGACGGGGGAAACCAAGGTTTTTTACGTCACCTCGATCGAGGATGGCAAGCTCACACTGGACGGCAACCCCTCGCTGGCCGGACAGAGCGTAACCTGTCTGGTGAATGTGATGGACATTCGCGACGCCACGCCGGAGGAAATCCGCAACGGGCGCCCGCTCGACGTCAAAACCGGAACGGTCCATTAAGCCGGGCACGGTCTACCAGGCCAGGAAAGATTCAACAACGTAAAAAAGCCGGGAACGTGTCCCGGCTTTTTTTGTGTTCAACCCAGCTTATTTGGCGGGGCAGGCCTTGTCGCCAGGGATCTTGCCCGGCAGACGCAGGAAGGCCTCGAACGGGCCCATCACGCTCATGGCTTCCATTTTCGGGCCGGTGAACTTGAGACGGCCGAACATCATCGCCTTCATCGGGCCGTACTCGCCAGCGCCCATTTCATCCCAGCGCTCGCTGGTGGCATGCATGGTGTAGTCGACGGCGTAATCCATCCGGGCGTTCTGCACCGCGCCGCCGTAGACGCACATGGCCTTGCCGTCCTTGGGCATGATCTTCAGTTCGGTCATGGTGGCATCGCCGCAGTCGGTGCGATACAGATGAATGATCTTGTAGCCGCGGCCCTTGTCGTTCTTGATCCATTTTTCACCCAGACCGTCGGTCAGGGTGGCGTCCTTGTTCCAAGCGTCGCAAGCCTGAGCGGTCCACTCGGGGGACATCATGGCCGGTGCGGCATGTGAAGCGGTTGCGAATACTGCCAGCGCAGCCAAGGCGATTGAAGTGTATTTCATGGGTACCTCCTCCTTTTGAATATTGGGGTTACAGCTTGAGCTCGGGTTACAGCTTGTATTTATACGAAGAAACAATTTCTCCGAGGCTGCACGGTAATCATCGCGTGCAGGCTTGTCAATCAGTCGGCTTTTTATTTGTCGAATGACGCAGCCATGCGCCTTCCGAGGCACCCATTGGTACAACTGGCCTATTGGCCGGATATGGGCCGGAAAGCCGCCCAAAATCGGGGGAACGCCGGGGTCTCCTGGTCGCGTAATGGGCGTGTCGGCTGAGCGACTGTTTATTTTTTGGCCGGTGAAAGGCTGCGTTCAACCAGTTGAATGCGTTGGGCGAGCCGCGCCAGTTCAGCGGCATTGCCCTGGGCGGCGGCCTGGTTCTGCTGCAGCTTCAGATAGGTCAGCAAAGGCTGGCGCCAGCCTCGTTCCGAGGCGGTTTCCGTGGCCAGCGCCAGAGTGGCGGCATTGGCCTCCCGGCGCATGACCAGCAAGCTGGCGTCGAGCAGGCGCGCCAGCGGATCGGCGATCCGGCTCAGCGTGTCGTGCCGCTTGTCGACAGTGGCGCGTACCAGATCGCGGTGCTGGGCGGGCAGTTGGGCAACATCCATGACATCCCAGCGCAGGGTGACGAACTGGTAGTAGGCCTGATCGGCTGAGTTCGGGGCGATAGCGGCCAGTTCGGTATACTCAGTGCACGCGTCGTCGATCAGCATGGCGCGGCGGGTGGCGCAGCGCACCAGCCACAGGCGGGCGGTCTCGGCCCCCCGGCCGGCGCCGCCGGTGGCGGCAACGGCCTGCTGGAAATAACGCTCGGCCAGCGTGTTCTCGCCCAGCAGGGCATGCTGCTGATAACGCTCGATCAGGTCGGCCGAATCCGTCTTCCAGTCGGGCGGCGGCGGGCCGCTGCTGCCGCAGGCGGCGAGCATGACCAGGCCGGCGAGCGCGAGCAGGGTTTTCATGGCAGTTTCACCTCGGGATCGCGCTTAAATGGCCATTTCTTGTTGATTTCGTTCACCAGCGCGCTGGCCTTGCGCACCGCGTCGTCGATTTCGGCGCGCAACGCGGCGATGTCCTGCGTACCTTCCTTGACGTCGGCGGAAATCTCCACCGCATTGGTCATCAGGGCATCGGCTTTTTTCAGGCTGGATTGCGCATCGTTCAACATCAGCCGCACCTGGACCAGCGCCTCGCGGGTCTGCTCGGCCACACCCTCCTGCGCAAACAGCCATTGATCGGTTTTGGCTGCCAGGGCGTCCAGCTTGGTTATCAGGGCACGGGTCTTATCCAGCGAGTCGGTCACCGCGCGGGCTTTTTCCTTGCTGCCAAGGATGCTTTCCAGCATCCCGTATTCGCCGGTCATGCGTCCGGTCACGGTCTTGACGTTGGCGAGCGTGGCGTTGATTTCGCCGTCCTTGCGGGTGAGGTGTTCGACGTTGTCGAGTATCGCCTTCACCCGTTCGACCAGCGCCGGGATCTCCTTGCTGATGTCGGAGGTGAGCAGCAGCATGGTGGCGTTGTCGGGCAATGCGGGCGCGTCGAGATCAGGGGAGTCGACACGGATTTTGGCGCCGCCGACGATGGGTTTGTCGAGGGTGAAGGTACTGGTTTCCCTCAGCCATTTGGCATTGCGTCCGAGAAACTCGGCCCGGATGACAATGCCGCCGCTGTCGTTCAGCCCCAGCGTGGTCACGCGGCCGATTTCGATGCCGGAAAACACGACCGGCACCCCGGGGGCGACACCGTCCGCACTGGCTGCGGCCAGTTGCAGGTGGAAGGTTTTTTCAAAGAAGCCGCGCGCATGCAGCAGGTAAACAATGAAAATTCCCGCCAGCAGCAGCGATGCGGCAGTAAACAGTCCGACCTTGAAATGCAGTTTGTTCATTCTTGATAAAGTGCCTGGTTCCAGCTGAAGTCGAAAATTTCCCAGGTGCCTGCCATTTCAGCCTGTGCCGCCAGTTCGCGGATGAAGTCAGGATAAGGCACATCGTAAAGCATGGCGCCGGGACGGTCGATGATCAGACGGGGGCGCCTGAGGATGATCGCGCGCGCCAGCTTGGTGATGAAGCGCTGCGCGGGCGTCATGTCGGGATCGCGCAGCGCTGCGATGCCGGCATGGCCCAGCTGTTCCAGCAGGCTCAGCGCCTGGCGGTTCGATTCGTCCACGCTGAAATGGCGCTGGTAGATCGGAATCAGCGCGATGTTGTCGAGCGCCGACAGGTTGGCCCGCAACGGCAACTCGTGCGAAACGCGCGCCACATCCTCGGGCAGGGTCGCGACCGCGGCCGTCAATGCGTCGCGCTCGGCAAAGACTGTCAGATGTATTTGAGCGCTAATGACACCACCTCGATCGCCACAATGGCGAAGAACACCCGCATCATGCCGCGCAGCACCGAGACCGGCACCATGAAGAGTTTTTTCGGCGTCTCGAGCCCGGCGGTGACCGGAATCAGCGTGACCGCCAGTCCGAACAGGGCGCATTTGACGAGCAGTCCGGCCACGATCGTGAAATCGAATATTTTTGCGATGGTCTGGGTATAAGGTTCAAAGCCTGCCGCATTCATGCCGTAGATGGCGAGGTAGCCCATCAGCAGCGCAAGCAGGCCGGCCAGGCCGGCCAGGGTGACGACCGAGACCACCCCGCCAATCAGCCGTGGCAGAAACTCGAACTGCATCGGCGGAACCTTGCAGTGCGCCAGCGCATCCAATTCGTTGTTGACCTGCATCAGCGCGACTTCGGTGTTGATGGCGCTGCCGGAACGCAATGCGATGAATAGTGCAGTGAGGAAGGGCAGCAGTTCCAGCACCAGCACGCGGATGGTCATTTCGCTGGCGAATTCGGTGAGGCCGAAATCGCGTGCGGTCGACAGAATGATCGTGATGATGAGCCACGAAATAACCAGTGTGTAGCCCAGGAAAACGTGCAGAATCTGCACGGCGGTAAAGTAAACCTGCTTGACCACCACGTCGAAGGTGGCGCGGTTCCAGGTGGCTCGATCCAGCAACAGCAGGCTGGCCCGGGCCAGAAAGGCGAACATGCCATAGCCGACGGTGAACCAGCCGACGACCTTGGCGCCGAGCGATTCGATGGATGCCGCAAGAAAATTCATCGCGGCATCTTAACGCTGTATAAGACGCTTGTGACGTCGACGGTGCTTGCACCGTCGAATGACAGACCAATAGTTTTGAATCTGGACGGAGAAGAAACATGATGAAATCATCCTTGATCCCGGCGGTCGCGCTGGTATTGTGCGTCGCGTCGGCGACGGCCTGGGCCGTGTCCGGAACGGTCTTGCGCAATGACAAGCTCTATAGCCAGCCCAGTGCAAGCGCCCGCGTGACGGCCAGCGTGCCCAAGGGCGTCAGCGTCGAGATCCTCGCCAAGCAGGGCGGCTGGCTGCGCGTGAAGGCCGGCAAGTCCACTGGCTGGATCCGGCTGCTCTCGGTGCGTGCAGGGGCGGGCGGGCTGGGCGGGGTCGGCGTGGGCGACGTGGTGGGGGCCGCCACCACCCGCTCCGACCCCACTCGCGTCGTCGCGGTGGCCGGCCTGCGCGGCCTGAATGAGGAAGATTTGAAACGGGCCCAATTCAATGCGGACGAGCTGGCGCGGCTGGACGCCTTGAAGGTGACCGCGGCGCAGGCCAGAAGCTTCGCCGGCCAGTCCGGCCTGGTCGCAGTCAAGGTGCCGGCCCTGCCCAAGCCCAAACCCGAGCAATCTTCTTCGCCATGGGAGAACAACTGATGAAAATCAAACTGATGCTATTGGCCGTTACGCTGGTTTCTTTCAGCGGGGGGGCCGCCGCGTTCGATCTGGGCAAGTTTCTCGAAGATCGGGTTAAAGAGGAGCTGAACAAGGACAAGCCGCCTCAGCCGGAACCGTCCCAGACCACGAAACAGGCGCCTGCGGCGTCCCAAAGCGCCGCCGCATCGCCGCCCCCGGCCGGGCAGAAAGTCGACGCGGCGCAACTGGGCTTTGCCCTGTTCGGCGAGTACTCGCTGGAGGAGGAAAACCGCATCGGCAGCCAGATTTCCGGCAACCTGCTGGGTGCGGTGCAACTGGTGCGCGACGACAAGCTGCAGAATTATGTCAACCTGGTTGGCCACTGGGTGGCGTTGCAAAGCGGGCGCCCGGACGTCACCTGGCGTTTCGGCGTGCTCGACACCGAGGATATCAATGCCTTTGCTGCACCGGGGGGCTATATTTTTGTGACCAAGGGCCTGTATCGCCTGCTCAACAACGAGGCCGACCTGGCCGGGGTGCTGGGGCATGAAATCGCCCATGTCACCCAGAAGCATCACCTCAAGGTGTTGAAGCAGTCCAGCCTGATCGGTGCGCTGGGACAGGCTGCCAGCCGCAAGGCGCAGGGCAGTGACCCGGTGGTGCAGAACCTGATCGGCAATGGCGCGGAAATCATGGCGCGCGGACTCGACAAGAATGCCGAATACGAGGCCGATCGCGTCGGCATGGTGTACGCGGCGCGCGCCGGCTACACCCCCTGGGGGCTGCCGGGCGTATTGCAGGACATGGCAGGCTTGCCCGCCAAGGACAGCCGTACCGGCCTGCTCTACAAGACCCACCCGCATCCGGCCGATCGCCTCGCAGCGCTGGGTGAGGCGGTGGATGGGCGTCTCGACGCCGTGCGTGGCAAGGAAGTGGCGGATCGCTTCTACCGTATCCGGTGAGGCGCATTCCTTCCGGCATGGCGCAGGCGGGACTGTCTGCGCTATTTGTTCTGCTGATCGCGGCGCATGTTGCGGGACTGATTCACATCGCGTCCATGCAGCGCGCCGAGGACTGGCTGTATGACGCCTGGCTGAAGCGCAGTGCCCCGGTCGGGGTGGATGATCGCGTGGCCATCCTCGACATCGACGAGGCCAGCCTGAAAAGCCTCGGCCGCTGGCCGTGGAGCCGCGACACCATGACCGCGCTGGTCGAGCAGCTGTTCGACCATTACGGGGTGGCGGCGGTCGGGTTCGACGTGGTGTTCGCCGAGCCGGACACGAGTTCGGGTCTCGATACCCTCAAGCAGCTGGCGTATCGTGATCTGGCGGGCAGCCGCGACTTCAGGGCGGCCCTCGAACAGCTTGCGCCGCGCCTCGATTACGACGCCCGCTTTGCGCAGGCGCTGGCGGAGCGGCCCATTTCGCTAGGCTATTATTTCATCCCGCAAGGATATGGCGACGCCAGGACCGGCGTGTTGCCGCCGCCGTTGCTGCCGGCCGACGCCTTCAGCCCGCTGCAGCCCGGCACGCCGCCGCCCACCGGCTACGGCGCGAACCTGGCCGCCTTCCAGCAGGCGGCGCAGGGCGCCGGTTTCTTCAACATGCGGGCCGACGAGGACGGCACGGCGCGGCAGATGGCCCTGATCAGCCCGTTCGGCGAGGGCTATCACCTGGCGCTGTCGGCGTCCACCCTGCGGGTGGCGTTCGGCGGCGATCCGATCCTTGCCGGCATCGACCAGAAGTCGGTGCTGGGGCGGCAGTATCGGTCGCCGTGGCTGGAGGTGGGTGGCCTCCGCGTCCCGCTCAGCGCGGACGGCACCGTGCATGTGCCGTATCGCGCCGGCTCGCCTTTCCCCTACCTTTCGGCGGCCCAGGTACTGGCGGGCAAGGCGCCGCTGGAACAGCTGGAAAATCGCATCGTGCTGCTGGGCTCGACTGCGCCGGGCCTGGCCGACCTGCGGGTGACGCCATTTTCCAACGCCTTTCCGGGGGTCGAGATTCATGCCCACCTGATCGCCGGCATGCTCGACGGCACCACGCGCGCCACGCCGCGGTGGGCGGCCGACGCGCGGCTGGCCGCCGTGCTGCTGCTGGGCGCCTTGCTGACGGTGGTGCTGCTGCGCTTCGGGCCGACCGCCGGGCTGGCGGCCGCCATGGTCCTGCTGGCGGTGCTGCTGGCCGCCTATGCTGCGGCATGGTCGCGCTTTTGGGTGGTGCCGATGGCGGCGCCGATGCTGACGCTGTTCGGCCTGTACGCGCTCAATACCGCTTACGGCTTTTTTGCCGCAACGCGCAGCAAGCGCCAGATCACCAAGCTGTTCGGCCAGTACGTGCCGCCCGAACTGGCCGCCGAAATGAGCCAGAACCCCGCGCATTACACGATGGAAGGGCAGTCGCGCGAGATGAGCGTGCTGTTTTCCGACATCCGCGGTTTCACCAATTTTTCCGAGAAGCTGCCGCCGACCGAGCTCTCCGAAGTGCTGAACGCCTATCTTTCGACGATGACGCGCATCATCCAGCAGCATCGCGGCACCATCGACAAATACATCGGCGACGCCATCATGGCGTTCTGGAACGCGCCGGTGGACTTGAACGACCACGCCACCCGCGCCGTGCAGACCGCGCTCGACATGCAGGCCGCGCTGCCGCAGCTGAACCGGGAGTTCGCCGCGCGCGGCTGGCCGGAGGTCAAGATCGGCATCGGCGTCAATACCGGGCGCATGAGCGTCGGCAACATGGGCTCGGAATTCCGTATGTCGTACACCGTGATGGGCGACGCGGTGAACCTCGGCTCGCGCCTCGAAGGCATCACCAAGCAGTACGGCGTCGGCATTCTCGTCACGCAGCTCACGGTCGACGCCGATCCGCTGCATGCTTTCATGAAAGTCGACGAAGTACGGGTCAAGGGCAAGGAAACCCCGGTCGCCATCTACGAACCGCTGGGACCGAAGGAGGGGCTTGCCGACGCGGTGCGCCAGAATGCGGACGAGTTTGAAGCCGCATTCGCGCGCTATCAGGCGCAGGACTGGGACGCTGCCGAAGCCGCCCTGCAGGCGCTCAACGCCCGCGCGCCGCGTCCGCTGTACGATATCTACCTGGCGCGCTTCGCGCATTTCCGCGAAGCGCCCCCGCCCGCAGACTGGGACGGCGTGTTCGTCTACACCACCAAATAGCCACGATAAAAACAGCCATGAAACTTACCGTATTGGGCTGCAGCGGCGGCATCGGCAGCGGCCGCCACACCACCTGCCTCAAGGTCGACGACGACGTGCTGATCGACGCCGGCACCGGCATCACCACGCTCGACTTCGAGCAACTGGTGAAGATCGACCACATCTTCCTCACCCATGCCCATCTCGATCATGTGCTGGGGCTGCCGCTGCTGCTCGACAGCGTGGGCGACCTGCGTACCGCCCCGCTGACGGTGCATGCGCTGCCCGAGGTGCTGGAGGTCTTGTCCAGCCACCTGTTCAACTGGCAGCTTTGGCCGGATTTTCGCGAGATTCCGAGTGCGGAGGCGCCCTGGCTGCGGTTTGCGCCTTTGGGGCTCGGGGAGGCGTTCACCCTGAATGGCCGCACCTTCACCCCGCTGCCGGTGATCCACGCGGTGCCGGCGTGCGGCCTCCATCTGGCCACAGAAGCGGGCAGCCTGGTGTTCAGCGGCGACACCACCCACAGCGACGCCTTCATCGCCGCGCTCAACGCCATTCCCGACCTGCGTCACCTCATCATCGAGACCTCGTTCGAGAATGCGCTGGCCGACATCGCGCAGGTGTCCAAACACCACTGGCCCGATTCTCTGGCGGCGGAACTGCAGCTGCTCAGGGTGCAGCCCGAGGTCTGGATCACGCACCTCAAACCCGGCAACGAGTCGGCGATCATGAACGAACTGCGCCAGGCCGCTCCCGGCTGGGGCGTGGAAGCCTTGATGCAGGGCCAGACGATCGTTTTGGAGTGCGGAGCGAAGCATGAAGCGTGAGCCAGGCTCGAGTTTCAATTTGCGCTCGAAGCTTTTCATGATCGTGGCCGTGGCGCTCGGCGCCATGGTTCTGATCGCCACGCTTGCGCTGATGGACGAGCGCTCCCGCCTGATGGAAGACCGCGCAGTCAAGACCCGTCATCTGGTCGAATCCGCCCATGGCGTGCTTGTGCGCTTCCACTCGTTGCAACAGCGTGGCGAGCTGACCGAGGGCGAGGCGAAGCGCGCTGCCCTCGACACGATCCGGACGATGCGCTACGACGGCAGCGAGTATTTCTGGATCAACGACCTTGAGCCGCGCATGGTGATGCATCCCATGATGCCGGAACTGGATGGCAAGGACCTGTCGGGCTTCACGGATCCGAACGGCAAGCGGCTGTTTGTCGCATTCGCCGACACCGTCCGGAAAAATGGCGCGGGGTTTGTCGATTACCTGTGGCCGAAACCGGGCCTCACCCGGCCCGTTTCGAAAATTTCCTATGTGCAAGGCTTTTCTCCCTGGGGATGGGTCATCGGTTCGGGCATTTATATCGACGATGTGAACCGCATTTTCTGGGATGCCATGCGATGGCAGGTGGGCATCATTTTCGCTGCCATTCTGTTGCTCGGCGGCTTGATGGCACTGGTGGCGCGCCGGGTCGAGCGGGAAATCAATGACTATGCTGCGAAACTTGCCCGGTCCAATGCCGAGTTGTGCCAGGCGGCGACCGTCTTCGAAAACACGAAGGAGGGTGTGATGATTGCCGATGCCGCCAACCGCGTGGTTGCCGTCAACCGTGCGTTCGCCGAGATTACCGGCTACGGCGCGGACGAACTCATTGGCCGCAGCCCGGAGGTGCTCCGTTCCAGTCGGCAGGATGAGGTTTTTTACCGGCGCATCGGAGAGGCGATCCATGAGCATGGGCACTGGCAGGGCGAACTCTGGGACCGCCGCAAAAACGGCGAGGACTATCCGGCGTGGCTCAGCATCAGCGTCGTCAAGGATGACGATGGTCAGGTGACCCATCATGTCAGCGTATTTTCCGATATCACCGTCCTCAAAGAGTCCGAGGCCAGGCTGGATCAACTGGCCCATCACGACCCGCTGACCGGCCTGCCGAACCGGCTGCTGCTCAATGCGCGCGCCGAGCACGCGTTGGCCAGGGCGTACCGGAACGAGAAGCAAATGGCGGTGTTGTTTCTTGACATCGACCGCTTCAAATACATCAACGACACCCTGGGACACCCCGCAGGCGACCTGCTCCTGCAGCAAGTGGCCGAGCGCCTCAGGGAATGCGTACGGGACGAAGACACCATCAGCCGCGTGGGCGGCGACGAGTTCACTGTCGTGCTGGAGAATCTGGAGGACGCCGGGGCGGCGAGCACGGTGGCCCGGAAAATCCTCGGCGCGCTATCCAAAAAAGTTGTCCTGTTCGGGCATGAGGTCTTCGTCACGTGCAGCATCGGCATCAGTCTGTATCCCCGGGACGGCAAAGACATCGTGACCCTGTTCAAGAACGCGGACAGCGCGCTGTACCGCGCCAAGGATCAGGGGCGGGACACGTACCAGTTTTATACCGAGGAGCTGACCACCCTGGCCGTCGAGCGCCTGGAACTGGAAAACGATTTGCGCCACGCGCTGGAAACAGGCGAACTGCTGGTCTACTACCAGCCCCAGGTCAATCTGCGCAGCGGCACGATCACCGGAATGGAAGCGCTGGCGCGCTGGCAGCATCCGCGCCGGGGACTGCTCATGCCGGCCGATTTCATTCCGCTGGCCGAGGAAACCGGGCTGATCGTGCCGCTCGGCGAATGGGTGCTCCGCACCGCCTGCTTCCAGGCCAAGGCCTGGCTGGATGCCGGCCTGAGCACGGCCCCGGTCGCGGTCAACCTGTCGCCCCGGCAATTCCGGCAAAAGGACCTGGTGGAACGGATCGCCGGAACCTTGCGGGAAAGCGGACTGCCCCCGGACCATCTTGAACTCGAAGTCACCGAGGGACTGGTGATGTTCAATGTGGAAGCAAGCGCCACCCTGATGGACCGGTTGAATGACCTGGGGGTGCGCTTTTCGATCGATGATTTCGGCACCGGCTATTCCTCGTTGAGCCACCTCAAACGTTTTCCCATCGACAAAATCAAGATTCACCAGTCATTTGTGCAGAACATCACCACCGATCCGGAAGACGCGGCCATTTCCGCAGCCATCATTTCCCTGACCCATAGCATGAAGCGCAAAGCGATCGCCGAGGGGGTGGAAACGGATGCGCAGCGCGAATTCCTTTTGTTGCACCACTGTGACGAAATCCAGGGCCATCATTTCAGCAAGCCCGCGCCGGCGGACGAGATCGAACGCCTGCTGCGGGAAATGACGGTTAACGATGCGTCGGATGTTTCCCGCAGCCAACCTTCCTAAACCGCGCTGTCGTTTTGGTCTGTCCGTGGGGTGGCAGCGCCGAAGTTTGAAATCCTCTCCGGGATCAAGTCGCGAAGCTCGCCAGTTGCATCTCAAACTCCGCAGCGCTCAGACCTTCAAATGCATCCCGGCTGAACAGGGTGAGGGCGCCGGCCATTTCGCTCCAGCCGTAGCCACGCGACTGCGAACTCAATTTTGCGCTGTCCTGCGGGACGCGGGCGACGAGGTGGACGCAGTCGCTGCTGTAGATGAGGTTGTAGGGTGTGTTGTGCTGGTGCAGCCGGTCGAGCTCGAACCAGGCTTCGGCGGGGTCGGTGAAGCGCTGGCAGGGCAGCGGGTAGGGCCGGGCGCCGCCGTTGTGGGCAAAGCTGTCATCCAGCATCGGCGGGGGGCTCGCCGGCACGAAGCTCTGGAAGTGCAGGTGGTTGACCGATGCGCCGGCGCCCAGGCTGTTGTAGCCCAGGCAGAGGCCGGGCACGCCGGATTCCGCACAAAGGTCCCAGGCCCAGCCGTGCAGTTCCGGGGTGAGACATTGCGGCAGCTCGCGTGCCGGTTCCGGCGCCAGCAGGCCGTGCAGGCGGGCGAAGGGGAACTTGTTGTAGAGCAGGCGCGTCGGCTTGCCGGCAAGTTCGCCTTCCCACAGGATTTCCTTGGCGAGGAAGGGCTTGTTGAAATGGAAGCCGGCCGGGTCGAAGGGGCGCAGCAGGCTTTCGAATTTCATCCCGCTGGTGCGTGGAGGGCGCAGGGCGCGGATGGGGTTGAACATCACGTCCCAGGGGCCGGCGCGGCGGCTTTCCAGCCTTTTCACGTGTTCGGGACCGATGGCATGCAGCTTGAGAAAAACCAGCACGTCGTCGTCCGGCTCGTCCAGTGTGTGGCCGCGCCTGAGCGTGTCGGCGATGGCGGCGGCAAGTTTGGCATGATGCGCGGCCAATGCGGGCGATAGGCGTGCCCATAGACCCGCATCGAAGGCAGCATTGGCCAGCACGAGGATGTGCACGCCGAGGCCGGTGTGGTTCTCCAGCATTTGGACGAGTCCGCCGGCAAAGCCTTGTTCCAGCGCGGCCGACGAGGTGAACGGGGAGGGAGGCAGGGACATGCGGTGCGGACACGACGGAAGTGAATCCCGTATGGTGCCATCCCGCCGCGGCGGCGGGCATTCAGGTTTTTTGGGTGGCGCGGCGCGGCGCTTATAGCTCGCCGGCGGCGCCGCTGCGCATCACGTTGTCCATTTTTTCACGGATTTCCAGCACGCCGCGGCGCAGCTCCGGCGTCATGCCGATCTTCTTGCCGGCCATGTCGAGCCAGGTCATGTCCCAGTCCATCATCAGTACCCAGATGTGCTTGTCGCCGTCTTCCATGACCGCAATGCGGCAAGGCAGGAACACCACCATTTCCGGAATGATTTTCAGCAGCGCGCGGCCGATGGCGATGTCGCAGAAGCTGAACACCTCGACCCGCGGTGCCTGGGCATCGCCGAGCACGGTCTGGAAATCCTTCCATATCAGGTTGCTGCCGACGAACTTCAGGTTGAGCTGGTTGGCGCGCAGCATCATCGATTCGACCACCTCGTCGAAGCTGACGCCGGGTTTCGCCTGGTATTTGATGGCGAAATGGTTGACCACCTCGCGCGCATCCATCTGCGCCAAATTGGCCATCGCCGGCATGGCCGTTTCACGCCAGAGCTTCCTTTCCTCCGGCGTCAGCACGCGGCTCATCTGGTAGTCGCGGTAGGGCGGCGGCGCCCCCTGCTGGATCAACATGGGGCCATAGGGGGTGGGCGTGACATCGAGCCAGTCTTTGGCGGGGGCTTGCGCAGGGGGCGTTGCGGGCGCATCGGCAGCGAATGCCGGCAGGCAGCAAAACCAGGCAAGAACGAATGAAAGAGTGCGCATCATGACGTGCCTTCCGAACGGGAATGTCTTCATCCTACGCGCCGTAATGCGGGCGTCAATGCGGCATCGGCGCGTAGGCGCCGAAGAGGTTCTCCAGCGCTGTCAGTTCGGTTGCAGCGCCGGCGAGATCCCCCCGCTTCACGCGCGCCTCGATCCGGGCAGCACCTTCCCGGATGACGGTGGCCGTCACGCTGGCTGCTGCGCCCTTCAGGGCATGGGCCTCCTTGCGGCAGGTTTCGGTATCGCCTTGCTCGATCGCACGCTTGAGCGTGGCCAGGCTGGCTTCGGTGGTGCTGAAAAAAACCGCTTCCAGCTCAGCCACCAGCCCCGGATTGTCGGGGTAACGCGCATGCAGCGCCGGCAGATCGAGCAGCGGGGCGCGGGTGGCCACCGCTCCGGCCTGTGGCAGCCATTGCGTCAGCAGGGCTGCCAGTGCAGCCTCGGAATAGGGCTTGCTCAGGTAATCGTTGGCCCCGGCGGCGAGGCAGGCTTCGCGAAAACCAGCATCGGCATTGGCGGTCAGGGCAATGATGGGGATGTGGCGGGTATCCGTCGGCAAGCGGCGGATCTGTCGCGTGGCCGCCAGCCCATCCATTTCCGGCATTTGCCAATCCATCAGCACCAGGTCGAAGTTGTCCGTAGCAAGAAGATCCAGCGCCTGCAGGCCGTTGACGGCCACGGCGTACTGCAGCCCCATCTCACGCAGTTGATGGGCCAGCACCTTCTGGTTCACCGCATGGTCTTCCACCATCAGGATGCGGCCGCGCAACTGAATGCTGGTCTGGGCCGGCAGTTCGGCCGGCGGCAAGGTGGTGGCCGGCAGATCCAGCGCCAGGGTGAAACAGCTGCCCTGGCCGGGGGTGCTCTCGACCGTGAGCCGCCCGCCCATCAATTCGGCCAGCTGGCTGCTGATCGAAAGCCCCAGTCCGGTGCCGCCGTACCGGCGCGTGGTCGAGGCGTCGGCCTGTGAAAAAGCCTGAAACAGGCGAGTCTGGGTCGAGTCGCCGATGCCGATGCCGCTGTCCCGTACGCTGAACAGGCAATGAATCTTGTCGTTCGACGCCTCGAACGCTGCGCGCAACTCGACCGTTCCCTGGCCCGTAAACTTGATGGCGTTGTCGATCAGGTTGAGCAGAATCTGGCGGATCCGGGTGGGGTCGCCCAGCAGCGCAACGGGTGGGCTGGGCGGCAGCGCAAGCATCAGATGCAGGTTCTTTTCCATCGCGCGCGCCTGGAACAGCGCGACCGCGCCTTGCACCAGCGCGACCGGCGAGAAAGCGACCTGTTCGATGGCCAGCTTGCCTGCCTCGATCTTGGAGAAATCGAGGATGTCGTTGATGATGGTGAGCAGGCTTTCCGCCGAGCTTTTCAGGGTGGCGGCGTACTCGCGCTGGCGGCCGTCAAGCGGCGTTTTCAGCAGCATCCCGCTCATCCCCAGAATGCCGTGCATGGGAGTGCGGATTTCATGGCTGACGTTGGCGATGAACTGCGATTTGGCGCGCGCCATTTGCAGGGCGGCCTCGCGCGCGGCCTCCTTGGCGGCTTCGGCTGCACGGCGCGCGGAGACGTCGCGCATGATCGCCTGGATCACCGGCCTGCCTTCGAGTTGCATCGCGTGCAGGGCGATTTCGGCCGAGAACACCGAGCCGTCCCGGCGCAGTCCCTGCCACTCCATCAGCGCATGTCCGCGGCTGCGTGCCTGGGTTATGGCCTGCATGGCATGGTCATAGGCATCCGCGCCATTGGCCTGAACTGGCATGCCGAGTTGCGAAATGGAATGCTTGAGAAACTCGGCGACCGAGTCCATGCCGAACAGCGACAGCGTGGCCGGGTTGCAATCGGTAAAGCCCTGGTCGTCGAGGATGACGACGGCGTCGGAATTGGTCTCGAACAGGGTTTGGTATTTCTGTTTTTCCGTTTCCAGCTGACGTGTCTGCGTCAGCATGCGGCGGCTCACCAGAACCGCAACCAGTGTCGCCAGCAGTGTGGCCAGGATGCCCAGCACCAGCATCAGGTTGCGGGTGGCCTGATAGGCGGCAAATGTTTTTCCGAGCGCCGCCTCGTTGGCCTCGCGCTGCAGAACGGTCATGTTGTCGAGTGCCGTAACCAGGCGGTTCTGCAGCGGGATGGCTTCTTCCTGCAGCAGCGTCAACGCGCCGTAATTATTCTCGTCGAGCGCTGCTTCGATCACCTTGAACATGACAGGCTGATTGATGGAGGTGAGGGCGTCGAGTTCATCGATCAGTATTTTTTCATCCATCGTGCTGAGCATGGCGCCCAGCTGACTACGGTCCTTGGCGTAGCGTTCGCCGTATTCCTGGAACTGCAGGAAGAGCGCGTCCTTTTCCCAGGGGTCGATCGAGACCACGATGTTGTGCATCAGCATCTGCCGGTCGCGAATGGCGTCGCGCATCCGCGAGGCCAGCCGGGTCTTGACGTTGTTGATCGACACCACATTCGCCAGCTCGGTATTGAGGTGAGACATCTGGGTAACGCCCAGTCCGATCACCGCCAGCATCAGCAACAGGGAGACGGTAAAGCCAAGTCCCACATTGAACAGCAGGCCGCGCAGGGGGGACGGGGGCAGCATGGGCGTTATTCGCGGCGAAACGCCACGACGTGATCGACCGCCAGCTTGATGCCGATCTTTTCGCCGATGGCGTGGTTGTGGTGAGAGGGCACCAGGGACAGCGCGCGCTGGCCGCTCGGCAGCTTCAGGGTGTAGAGAAATTCGGCGCCGCGAAAGGCCTTGTTCTCGACTTCGGCCAGCAGCAGGCTGTCGTCGTCGTGGATGATGTCGTCGGGCCGCAGCAGCACGTCGACACGGCAGTTGCGCACGCATTCGTCGCAGCCGCTGGCGTCGCACTCGACCGGGATGTGGCCGTCGAGCACGCCAAGCTCGATTTCCACCTGGTGGTCGTTGATCACCTCGCCGGTGACCAGCGCGCCCTGGCCGACGAAGTCGGCGACGAAGCGGTTGGCCGGCTCGTGATACAGGTTGTAGGGCGTGTCCCACTGCTGGATACGGCCCTGGTGCATCACCCCGACCCAGTCGGCCAGCGAGAAGGCCTCGTGCTGGTCGTGGGTGACGATGAGCGCGGTGGTGGCCTCGCGTTTCAGGATGTCGCGCACTTCGAGCGACAGGCGCTCGCGCAGCTCGACGTCAAGGTTGGAGAACGGCTCGTCCATCAGGATCAGGCGCGGGCGCGGCGCCAGCGCGCGAGCCAGCGCCACGCGCTGCTGCTGGCCGCCGGAGAGCTGGTGCGGATACTGATTGGCGTGGCCGGCCAGCCCGACCAGCCCCAGCAGTTCGTCGATGCGCGCCTGTTTTTCGGCAGCCGACTTGCCGCGCAGGCCGAAGCCGACGTTCTTCGCCACCGTCAGGTGCGGGAACAGGGCGTAGTCCTGGAACACCATGCCGACGCGGCGCTTTTCGGCGGCCAGCATCCAGCCGGGGCGGCTGACGACCTCGCCGCCGATGCGGATCTCGCCGCTCTGGATCGGTTCGAAGCCGGAAATGCAGCGCAGCGCCGTGGTCTTGCCGCAGCCGGAGGGGCCGAGCAGGCAGCCGATCGCGCCTTCGGGCAGGGTGAAGGAGAGGTCGGCGATGATCTGCCGTTCGGCATACGACTGCGAGACGGAATCGAGGATCAGTTCAGCCATTGGACTCAGCCATGGGAATGCGCGCCGCGCCAGGTCAGAAGGATGATGGGGATGATACCGGCAATGACAATGGCGAGCGAAGGCAGCGCGGCGCGCTCCCATTCGCCTTCCGAGGTCATCTCGAACACCCGCACTGCCAGCGTGTCCCAGCCGAACGGACGGGTCATCAGGGTGATCGGCATTTCCTTCATGATGTCGACGAAGGCGAACGTCGCCGCGGTGAGCAGACTGGCGCGCAGCAGCGGCAGATGCACTTGCGTCAGCAAGCCGGCGGCGCCGGTGCCAAGATTGCGCGCAGCTTCGTCGATGTTGCGGGTGATGCGGTGCAGCCCGCTGTCGACGGGGCCGAAGCCGACCGCGAGAAAGCGCACCAGATAGGCCAGCAGCATCACCAGCAGCGTGCCCTTGAGGATTTCGGTGCCTTCGAAGCCGAACCAGGCGCGCCCCGCGTCGATCAGCCAGTTGTCCAGCGCTGCCACCGGGATAAACAGGCCCACCGCCAGCACCGCGCCGGGGAAGGCGTAGCCGATGGTGGCCAGCCGCTGCGTCCACATCATCGCGGTGCCGGGGCGCTGGCGCCCGGCGTAGGCGAGCAGCAGGGCCACTGCCACCACCATCAGCGCGCCGAGGCCGGCCAGCAGCACCGAATGCCAGGCAAACGTCCAGTAGCGGGCATCGAGGTCGGTGGCGATGACTTCGCGCGTCCACAGCACCAGTTGCGTGACCGGAATCAGGAAGGCGACCGCCAGCACCGTCCCGGCGTACACGAAGGCCAGCCCGGCCAGCGCCGGCGACAGCTGGATGCGGCGCTGCGCGGCGCTGCGGCCCACCGCGCCGTAACGCATCCGGGTGCGCGAGCGCTGCTCGAACACCACGGCAACCAGCACGAACAGGATCAGGATCGAGGCGAGCTGCGCCGCCGCCGCCAGCGAGAACAGGCTGTACCAGGCCTTGTAGATCGCGGTGGTGAAGGTATCGTAGTTGAAGATCGCCATGGTGCCGAAATCGGCCAGCGTTTCCATCAGCGCCAGCATCAAGCCGGCGGCGATCCACGGCCGCGCCATCGGCAGCGCCACCCGGAAGAAGCCTTGCGTGCGCGACAGGCCGAGCGATTGCGCCGCTTCCAGCGCAATCGCACCCTGCGTCGCGAAAGCATTTTTTGCGATCAAGTAGACGTAGGGATAGAGCGCCAGCGACATGACCAGGATGACGCCGCCGCGCGAGCGGATTTCCGGCAGCCCGGTGATGCCCCAGGCCTCGCGCAGCCAGGTTTGCAGCGGCCCGGTGAAATCCAGCAGGCCGATCGCGACGAAGGCCGTGACGTAGGCGGGCAGGGCCATCGGCAGCAGCAGCGCCCAGCCGAACAGGCGGCGCCCTGGAAATTCGCACATCGCCACCAGCCAGGCCAGCGAGACGCCCAGCACGCTGACGCCAATGGCCACGCCGACTACAAGCCAGAGCGTGTTGCCCACCAGTTCAGGCAGCACAAATTCGGTCAGGTGGGCGAAGATGTCGCCCTCGACCTGGGCGAACGACGAGAAGGTGACGACGACCGGCACCAGTACCAGCGCGGCCACCGCCAGGGCAAACAGCATCCAGCCGCCAGGACGGCGGACAGGTAAAACAAAAACGCCCGCTGAGGGCGTTTTTGCTGGAGCAGCAGCGTTAGCGGACAAGGTGGATCACTTAAATTATTTGTAGCCAGCGCGATCCATCAATTTTACGGCCTTGATCTGCAGGCTGCCAGCCTCTTTAACGTTGATGAGGTTCTGCCTGAAGCTGCCCCAGGCCGCCACGGACTTGTCGGGCGCCACTTTCGGGTTGACCGGGTATTCCAGGTTGACGTCGGCGAACAGGTTCTGGGCCTTGTCCGACGAAAGCCACTCGATCAGCTTCTGCGCGCCGGCCGGGTTTTTGGCATGGCGGGTGACGCCTGCACCGGAGATGTTGACATGTACGCCAGACGCCTTGTTCTTGAGGTTCTGGTTCGGCCAGAATATCGCCAGCGGCAGATTGGGGGTTTTCTCCATCAGGCGGCCGAAGTAATAGGTGTTGACCAGGGTGACGTCGCATTGCCCGGCGGCCACGGCTTCCATCGCCTTGGTGTCGTCGGGGAAGGGCGAGGTCGCCAGGTTGCCGATCCAGCCGGTGACGATGTCTTCAGTTTTGCCTTCGCCGTATTCGGTGATCATCATCGCCACCAGGCTCTGGTTGTAGACCTTCTTCGAGGTGCGCAGGCACAGCCGGCCTTTCCATTTCGGGCTGGCCAGGTCTTCGTAGGTCGACAGGTCGGCCGGTTTCACCTTGCCGGTGTTGTAGACCATCGTGCGGGCGCGCACCGACAGGCCGAACCACTCGTTGGCGGGGTCGCGCAGGTGAGCCGGCACGTTGGCCTGCAGGGTTTCCGAGCGAATCGGGCGTAGCAGTCCTTCTTCCGACGCCTGCCACAGGTTGCCCGCATCCACCGTCAGCAGGACATCCGCCGGGGTGTTCTTGCCCTCGGCTTTGAGGCGCGCCATCAGCGGGCCTTCCTTGTCGGTGATGAACTTGATCTGCACCCCGGTGTCGCGGGTATAGGCGTCGAACAGCGGCTTGATCAGCTGTTCGTTGCGCGCGGAATACACCACCACCTCTTCCGCCAGCGCGGGCAGGGCGGACGCAACAAGGGCCAGTGCGGCAATCAGTTTGGTCGGTTTCATGTCTGGTTGATCCTCAAGTAGTAAGTGTTTGCGAATCGTACTGCAAATGATAACCGTTATCAATACTGGGGCAAAAAAAATAACGGGCCGTCAGTTTCGCTCGAACTGGATCATGGTTTGCAGTTCGCCCTCGAACACCGCTTCCACCCGGATGGTGCCTGGCTGCTCGACGATGTCCAATCCGGCCTGTGCCGGTGGCGAGATGTCGATCAGGGTCAGCGACTGTGCCGGATAGTCAATCGCCAGCGTAACCCGCATGGGGTAATAGCCATCCAGGAACTTGCGCATATAAGGGCCGTTGATCAGGTTGAAATAGCCATTGCCGGTGTTGCGCAGCGCGCGGATTTGCGCGGAGAGACACAGGCGCGCCCCCGGCTCGACATGACGCAATTGCACGCTGGCGCCTTCGATCCACGCATCCTTGATATGGGTAAAGGCATCCACCCGGAGGTCGCGCACGAAACCCTCGCGAAAGGTGATTTGCGTGCTGGGTACGGCATCGAGATGGTCGTGACATTGCGACAGGCCGACCCAGCCGGAAGCCAGGCTGTCGGTCTCGATGCGGATGTGGTTCTGGTGATGGTGAACGGGCTTGGCGGGCAGCGTTTCAAGGAAGTGCAATGCCCCCTCGTTGACGGCATCTGCGCTTTCAAAAACGAGATCCTGCGCGGCATGTGCCAGGCCCGCACACAGAATTGCAGCCCCCAGCAGGCCGTACCGGATCGGGCGTGGGCCGGAACTAGTCGGACACCATTTCGGGGGGGTGGGCATGATCCGGGGGCGTGACGCGCCCTGCGCCGTCAAAGCGTTCACGCCAGTAGCGGTCGTTGAGGTTGGAGACCATGACCGCACCCGAGCGGCTGCTCGGGGCATGCACAAAACGGTCATCGCCCAGATAAATGCCGACATGGGAAAATGCGCGGTTGAGGGTGTTGAAGAAGACCAGATCTCCCGGCAAGAGTTCGGTTTTAGCCAATGGCTGCGCGGCTTTGCTGATCGCATGGCTGTCGCGCGGCAGCACGATGCCGATTGTCTGCCTGAATACATGGCCGACAAAGCCGCTGCAATCGAGTCCGGTTTCGGGCGAAATTCCGCCAAGGCGATACGGGCTGCCTATCAGGCTGACGGCATACATCGGGATGTCTTCGGGCGGGGTGTTGGCGCAGGCGGGCAACGCCAACAGAAACGCCAACAGGGACAGCAGCAGGGCAGGCTTCATGGGCTAACAATCTGCTCTATAGTTAAGCAGGAAAAACGGCCAAATCCGGCGAATCTTGACCCTGAGGATTGCATCATGCATGACGCCCCATCTCTTCCTGACAGTGAAACCAGTATCCTCGAAAAAGCGCAGCTCAAGCAATTGCACGACGAAGCCGCGGCTGCGGCGTCCGAGCCCGATCTGTATGAGCGGGTACGCGAACTAACCGCGCGTGCGCTGCACGAACGCCGCCTGGCGCTGCAAAACCTCGGCGAAATCGTCGGCGCCATCACCTCAGGGGTAGGCAGCGGGCTGGCCGCGCGCGGCGGCGAGATGAAGGACGGCCTCAAGCAGGCCATGACCGGCATCGATACGGCCGTCGGCAGTGCTGCGCAGGCGGCTTCCTACGCCTTGCAGGAAGCCGCCGCACAGGGAAAGGCGTTCAAGGACAACGAACTGAAAGCCAGCCTGGAGCAACTGCGCGACCTGGAGACGCAGCTTGTCGACAGCCTCAAGCAGACCGCCAGCCAGTCCGGCGACAAGCTGAAAGAGGAGCTTGGCTATTTGATCGACCACCTGAAATATAGCGGTTCCCGCACCGGCGAGCAGGCGCGGGAAGCGCTGCAGCAGTTGGCGGGTGGCGTCAAAGCCGGCAGCAAGGCGGGGCGCGCCGGCTTGAGCGAATCGGCCAGCACGGCTACCGAGCGTCTGTCCCAGGTGGCGAGCGGCATTCTGGACGCGCTGGCCGATTCGCTCAAACGGCAGAGCGAACGCCTGCGTTCCTGATCCCCCCTACGAATCCGGCGTGCCCCTTGCGGGTACTGCGGAGTCGTTGCTGCTTTATCGGCGTAAGAATACGGCCTTCCCCATTCGGGTACACACTCGCCAATAACGATTACAAAAAATAAAAGATTCTCTGGGAAACCATTTAGGTAGTGCGCGACCAGCCGCCAATTCATTAAAAAGAAACT
>JAIBFA010000025.1 GCA_019459325.1 Thiobacillus sp. | reverse complement strand
CCCCCCCCCCGCCCCCCCCCCCCCCTCGCCGCCCGCCTCCGCGGGCGTCGCCGACCTGGTCGACGTCACGCGGCTCCACACCGCCGACCCGCACCACCGCGTGCCGCATCTGGCGTTCCAGCCCGACCAGCTGGCCGACACGCCGATCCTGCCGATGGACGAGGTGCGCACCGCGTACTACCTGCGCCTGCGCGCCTTCGACCGCCCCGGGGTGCTGGCCGACATCACCCGCATTCTGGCCGACAGCAACATCTCGATCGACGCCATGGTGCAGAAGGAGCCCGCCGAAGGGGACGTGCAGGTCAACATCATCCTGCTGACCCACATCACGGTGGAAAAGAACATCAACGCGGCGATTGCAAAAATCGAGGCGCTCGACACGGTGGCAGGCAAGGTCATGCGCATCCGTCTCGAAGAACTGGCGGCCAAATGAACTATCTCAGCACGCGCGGCCTCGCCCCGCAACTCCGCTTCTCCGAAATCCTGCTCGGCGGGCTGGCCAGCGACGGCGGCCTCTACATGCCGGAAGCCTACCCGCGCCTGACTGCTGCCGAACTCGAAGCGATGCGCGGCATGAACTACCGCGAACTCGCCTTCGCCGTGCTGTCGCGCCTGATCGACGACATTCCGCACGACGACCTGCGCCGCCTGATCGACAAGACCTACACCGCCGGTGTCTACCGTTACACCAACCCGGGCGAAAACGCCGAGGACATCACCCCGCTGAAGACGCTGGAACCCGGCCTGCACGTGCTGGCGCTGTCGAACGGCCCGACGCTGGCGTTCAAGGACATGGCGATGCAGCTGCTCGGCAACCTGTTCGAGTACGTGCTCGACAAGACCCACGGCGAGCTGAACATCCTCGGCGCGACCTCCGGCGACACCGGTTCCGCCGCCGAATACGCGATGCGCGGC
Source organism: Thiobacillus sp. (assembly GCA_019459325.1). GTDB lineage: Bacteria > Pseudomonadota > Gammaproteobacteria > Burkholderiales > Thiobacillaceae > Thiobacillus. The sequence continues at coordinate 19,389 of JAIBFA010000025.1, read as the reverse complement.
AAGCGCGGCATCCGCGTTTTTATGCTGTCGCCCGAACACGGCATGACGCGCTTCCAGCAGGCGCAGATGTATGCGCTGCAGGACGCCAACATCCACAACCTGGTGATCCGCGGCGTGTTCGACCAGTGCCAGGACATGGTCAAGGCCGTCTCCAACGATCTCGATTTCAAGACGAAGCATCACATCGGCGCGGTCAACTCGATCAACTGGGCGCGCGTCGCGGCGCAGAGCGTCTACTACTTCAAGGCCTATTTCGCGGCGACCCACGACAACGACCAGCAGGTGTCGTTCTCGGTGCCGTCGGGCAACTTCGGCAACGTCTGCGCCGGCCACATCGCGCGCCAGATGGGCCTGCCGATCAAGAAGCTCATCGTCGCCACCAACGAAAACGACGTGCTCGACGAGTTCTTCAAGACGGGCGTCTATCGTCCGCGGCCGGAAACCAGGCACACTTCCAGCCCGTCGATGGACATCTCCAAGGCGTCCAACTTCGAGCGCTTCGTGTTCGACCTGGCCGGCCGCGACGCTGCCAAGATCCGTAGTCTGTGGGGCGCGGTCGAATCCGGCGGCAGCTTCGACCTGAACGCGGACGGCCTGTTCGGCCGCGTGGCTGATTTCGGCATGGTCTCCGGATCGAGCAGCCACGCCAACCGCATCGACACCATCCGCACCGTGTACGAGGTCTACGGCACGATGATCGACCCGCATACCGCCGATGGCCTCAAGGTTGGCCTGGAGCACCGCGAGCCCGGCGTGCCGCTGATCTGCATGGAAACCGCGCAGCCCGCCAAGTTCGAGGATGCGATCCGCGAGGCGCTCGGCATCGAGCCGGTACGCCCGGCCGAACTGGCCGACCTCGAAGCGCAGCCGCAGAAAAAACACGTCATGGATGCCGACGTCAATGCGGTCAAGCAGTTCATCGTCGACCACGCAGGCTGAACCCGGCCAGCCTGAGGACTTCGACCGGCTGGTTGAGAAGGCGCAGGCGTGCACCGTTTGCGCGGCGAACCTGCCGCATCCCCCGCGCCCCGTCCTGCGCGTTTCGCCCACTGCGCGTCTGCTGATCGTCGGCCAGGCGCCGGGGCGGCGCGTGCACGAAACGGGCATTCCATGGAACGACCCATCGGGCGACCTGCTGCGGCAATGGCTGGGCATGACGCGCGAGCAGTTCTACGATGTCTCGCGCATCGCCATCGTCCCCACCGGCCTGTGCTATCCCGGAACGGTGAAGGGCAGCGACCTGGCGCCGCGCCCCGAATGCGCGCCGCTGTGGCACCCGCCGCTGCGCGCGGCCATGCCGAACGTCCGCCTCACCCTGTTGATCGGCGCCTACGCGCAGGCGTATTACTTGGGCCGCCGCCGTGGCCGCACGCTCGCCGATACGGTGCGCGCCTGGCGCGACTTCGCCCCCGAGTATTTTCCGCTGCCGCATCCCAGTCCGCGCAATCGTTTGTGGCTCAAGCGCAACCCCTGGTTCGAAACCGAGGTGGTGCCGGCTTTGCGTGAACGGGTTGGAGCGCTGCTTGCGACAGGCGATAATGGCGGCGCTCGATAGTCACGCATAACCAGACAGACCTTCAGGGACCCCGTATGAAACTCGTCACCTCACTCACCAGCCCCTACGGGCGCAAAGTCCGCGTGGTGCTGGCAGAAAAGAAAATCCCGTTCCAGCTTCAGGTCGAAAACCCGTGGCTGCCCGACAGCCCCGTTGCCACTCTCAACCCGCTCGGCAAGGTGCCGGTGCTGGTGCTGGAAGACGGGGTCAGCGTGTTCGATTCGCGCGTCATCGTAGAATATCTCGACCATGTCAGCCCGGTCGCGCACCTGATTCCATCCGAACCTAAGAGCCGCATGATCGTGCGCGGCGTCGAAGCGCTGGCCGATGGTGTCACCGAGGCCACCGTGGCGGTTTATCTGGAAAAGAAGCGCCCGTCCGAACAGCAAAGCAGTGACTGGCTGGTCTTGCAGGAAAAAACCCTGTTCCGCGGCCTGGAAGCCCTGTCGGAAGCGCTCGGCGAAAAACCCTGGTATCTCGGCAACGGCATGACCCTGGCCGATGTCGCCTGCGGCTGCACGCTCGGCTATCTGGACCTGCGCTTTGCCGAAATCGACTGGCGCACTGCGCACCCCAATCTGGCGAAACTCGCCGACAAGCTTGCGACGCGCGTATCGTTCCAGGAAACGGTGCCGGTGGCCTAGCCGTCATTGCAAGGCAAAGCCAAAGCATACGATTCACACGCGCTCTAGCGCGTAGTGGATCGGAGTCCTTTAGGGCGATCCAGAAGATCAGCGGTAACTTCGGCCTCTGGATCGCCACGGCTCTACGAGCCTCGCGATGACCCCGGCGTAAGTTAAGGAGAAGAGCATGGCCCACGCAGTAGCGACCCTGGCAGGCGGCTGTTTCTGGTGCATCGAAACGGTGTTCAATCGCCTGCGCGGCGTCGAATCCGCGGTATCGGGCTACATGGGCGGCCAGACGGCTAACCCGACCTATAGCGACATCTGCAACGGCGATACCGGCCATGCCGAAGTGGTGCAGGTGACGTTCGATCCGGACGTGATGTCCTACCGTGAACTGCTCGACGTCTTCTTCACCCTGCACGATCCCACGCAGCTCAACCGCCAAGGCAACGACATCGGCACCCAGTATCGCTCGGCGATTTTCTGGCACACGCCGGAGCAGAAGGCTGAGGCGGAAGCGGTGATCGCCGAGCTGACGGAATCAAAACAATTCGGTGCGCCCATCGTGACGGAAGTCAGCGAGGCGATGACCTTCTATCCGGCCGAGGACTACCACCAGCGCTACTACGAGCAGAATCCCCACCAGCCATACTGCCAGTTCGTGGTGGCGCCGAAGGTGGCGAAGGTACAAGAAAAATTTCGGCACCGCTTGAGATAGCTAGCGGTCTACCTCTAACCCTTAGTTCTGACCCCACCCGAAGGAGCACATCAATCACAAGAAAAATTAGGATCCGCTTTGCTGGGCTGGCAGGATTGGACAGCCCAAACCGCTCCGCAATCCAGAAACTAACGGGTTATTCGTTGGAGAAGGACGCGAATGATTGGGTGGTGTTCGACGACGACCCCAACCTCCGTCGGCCTCCAGATGATGTCTTATCCTTTAACGCCGATGGATTGTCGCTAACCCAGAACTCGTACGGGGAAGTTGCTTCGGAGTGCATTAGGTTTCTCCACCCGACTCTTGAAGCCAAGGGAATGCAGCCGCCGGCTGATCTGAGCGTCCCCTCAAATCTCGGCCTCATTTCTGATCTTGAATACGCGCGTCACGCTTATTTCTGGGCGAAACCGTCTAGTCTAGTGAGCGTTCTCGAGCGAGACGTGTTTCCCCGTATGGTTAAGGTGGGCGCAAAACGCGTCTATCCGGTCGTAATGAATGCGGAGAATTTTTATTCTCGCATTGCACTTCCGAAAATATCCTATCTATCCCGAATTCATGGTCTCGAAATTGCGAAGGACAAGGTGCTAAATGAGCGCGTGCTTGACGCGGCGCTCCCAGGGCCTTTAGAACCTCTCGATAGTCTAGAAGCACTTCTTTTTGTTGCTCCCTACGCTTTCGCGTTGCCTCTCCACAGGGCGGGGTCTGCACTTCTGTTCACACCTGAGCGAGCTTGGCAGTTCCCGCCTATTCTGACCTCCAACGTTTTCGACCAAATGTGCTCTGGATACGAGCCGTTCGAGACCAACAAAATGACGTTGCTTTTCGGCAAAGAAGACACTTCTTGGCGGCTCACGCGACAGCTCATTCAGTTGGAATTCGAATCGCTCAATCGGTTGATGGGTTACTTCACTGATCCCCTGAATTTCCTCTCTCAGAATGGGGAGTTTGACGAACTCCGTCTCCTAAAGGCGAATAGCCTGTTACGCCTTATGATTGCCGACGTTAAGGCAATCAATATGACGGGGTCTTTTCACGCCAAGTCACGTTTGGCCTTCCAATTCATCGACAAGATGGCCAATCTAATTGTTGAGATAAATTCTCCAGAATCTACTCGACGAAGTTCCCCAGAGAGAGGGGTTGCGGAACGGTTCTACTTACCGCGTATTTTTGACGACCTGAAGGATATTCTTGGCTACCACGGCCGGCAAAAAGATCGCCGCCTTGGTTCCCTCTTGGCAAAGGCGGTTTCGCGCGTTTCAGCCTCCATAAATGAAGATATTCGCGAGGTGTTTGCGAAGGCTAAGAAGCCTGTCACCGACGACGCACTTGTGGCCTATTTCCGTACTCTTCGAAATCTAGGGCACGGAACATTTCTCGAGCGGGAACAATTTGAGGGACTGTTCCTTAAACTGAATCCCGTAATTCCGTCCGAATACGCGTACTTGCCTTGGATGGTCCTATTGGCCTTGGGACTCGAACCGAAAAAGATACTTGCAGGATCTCCGGACTAATCGAACAGACAGCTGCGAGCGACGCATGCGAAGTGTCGGCACAACGTGCACATGAATTCACTCCAATGCACTCAGACGATCAACCGTTTGTTTTTACCCACGAATCCTTCAACGTCACCGTCCGGTTGAACACCAGCGCACCCGGCTTCGAATCCACGCGGTCGGCGACGAAGTAGCCATGGCGTTCGAACTGGAAGCGATCCTCCGGCGCAACATCCTTCAAAGCCGGTTCCAGTTGCGCAAGGATCACGCGCACCGAGTCGGCATTCAGATCGTTCAGGAAGTCGCCGCTTTCTCCGCCCGGCTGCGCGGTGGTGAACAGGCGGTCGTACAGACGCACCTCGGCTTCGTAGGCATGCGCCGCCGACACCCAATGGATGTTGCCCTTGACCTTGACCGAGTCGGCGCCCGGCGTGCCGGACTTGGTGTCGGGCAGGTAGTCGCAGTGCACGGCGGTGATGTTGCCGTCGGCGTCCTTGTCGCAGCCAGTGCAGGTGACGACGTAGCCGTAGCGCAGCCGCACCGAGTTGCCGGGGAAGAGGCGAAAATAACCCTTGGACGGGGTTTCCATGAAGTCCTCGCGCTCGATCCACAGTTCGCGTGAGAACGGCACAGCGCGTTTGCCCAGGTCCGGCTGCTGCGGGTGGTTGGGGGCGAAGCAGTCTTCCGACTGGCCTGCGGGATAGTTGTCGATGATGAGCTTGACCGGGTCGAGCACGGCGACGCGGCGCAGAGCAGTGTCGTTCAGCACGTCGCGTTGGCAGGCTTCGAACACGCTGTAGTCGATCCAGCCGTCGGATTTCGACACACCGACCTGGTCGGTAAAGCGCTTGAAGCCTTCAGCCGTATAGCCGCGACGGCGCGCGCCGACGAGCGTCGGCAGGCGCGGGTCGTCCCAGCCGCTGACGTATTTTTCGTCGACCAGCTGGATCAGCTTGCGCTTCGACAGCACGACATAGGTCAGATTCAAGCGGGCAAACTCGATCTGCTGCGGCAGCGGACGGGTGAAGAAGCCGCCGTCGGCGAGTTTGTCCAGCAGCCAGTCGTAGAACGGGCGCTGGTCCTCGAATTCCAAGGTGCAGATCGAATGCGTGATGTGCTCGATCGCGTCCTCGATCGGGTGGGCGTAGGTGTACATCGGATAGATGCACCAGGTGTCGCTGGTGTTGTGGTGATGCGCGCGTTTGATTCGATAGATCGCCGGGTCGCGCAGGTTGATGTTGGGCGAGGCCATGTCGATCTTGGCGCGCAGCACGTGCGCGCCGTCGGGGAATTCGCCGGCGCGCATTTTGCGGAAAAGGTCGAGGTTCTCCTCGACGCTGCGGCTGCGGTAGGGGCTGTCCTTGCCCGGCTCGGTGAGCGTGCCGCGGTAGGCGCGCATTTCTTCGGCGGACAGCGAATCGACGTAGGCGTGGCCGGCCTGGATCAGGGTTTCGGCGCAGGCGTACATGGTGTCGAAATAGTTCGACGCGAAGTACAGGTGTTTGCCCCAGTCGAAGCCCAGCCACTTCACCGATTCGATGATCGCGTCGACGTATTCCTGCTCTTCCTTTTCCGGGTTGGTGTCGTCGAAGCGCAGGTGGCACACGCCGCCGTAGTCGCGCGCCAGGCCGAAGTTGAGGAAGATCGACTTGGCGTGGCCGAGGTGCAGGTAGCCGTTGGGCTCGGGCGGAAATCGCGTTTCCACGCGGCCGCCCCATTTGCCGGCAGCGTTTTGCTCGTCGATGATGTTGCGGATGAAGTTGGCGGCGGGAGCGGGCGTGGTGTCGTGTGACATGATGGCGTGTGTTGCTGGAAAGCGGGAATTGTAGCGGGTCTAGCAAATGATGCCGCCGCCGAGGCAGACTTCGCCGTCGTAGAGGACGACAGATTGCCCGGGCGTGACCGCCCATTGCGGGGCGTCGAAGGCAAGTTCCAGTGTGTCGCCGTCAAGTCGCGTGATGCGGCAGGGCGCGTCGGTCTGGCGGTAACGGGTTTTGGCGGTGTAGGGCTTGCCGGGGTCGGGGGCGACGCCACTGATCCAGTTGAGCTGGCCGGCGGCCAGCGTCGAGCGCTTGAGCAGCGGATGCTCGTGGCCCTGCACCACGACCAGCGTGTTGCTCGCCATGTCCTTGGCGGCGACGAACCAGGGCTCGTCGTTGCCGTCCTTCTGTCCGCCGATGCCGAGGCCCTGGCGCTGGCCGAGCGTGTAATACATCAGGCCCTGATGCTGGCCGACCACACGGCCTTCGGGCGTTTTCATCTCGCCGGGGTCGCGCGGCAGGTAGCGCTCGAGGAACTCACGGAAGTTGCGCTCGCCGATGAAGCAGATGCCGGTCGAGTCCTTCTTGGCGGCGTTGGGCAGGCCGATCTTTTGCGCCAGCGCGCGCACCTCCGGCTTCGGCAGATGCGTCAGCGGAAACAGGGCAGGGCGGATCTGCGCCTGGCTCAGGCGGTAGAGGAAATAACTCTGGTCCTTGTTGGTATCCAGAGCGCGCAGCAGCGTGGCGCGGCCATCTGCATCTTCGCCCTTGCCGACATAATGCCCGGTGGCGATGTACTCGGCACCGCGCGCGATGGCGTCGTCGAGGAAGGCCTTGAACTTGATCTCGGCGTTGCACAGCACGTCGGGGTTGGGGGTGCGACCGGCCTGGTATTCGGCGAGGAAATAGCTGAACACGCGTTCCTTGTATTCGGCCGCGAAGTTGACCGCCTCGACTTCGATGCCGAGCACGTCGGCCACCGCCAGTACGTCGAGAAAGTCCTGCCGCGCAGTGCACTGCTCGGTGTTGTCGTCGTCGTCCCAGTTCTTCATGAAGACGCCGAGCACGTCGTAGCCCTGCTGCTTGAGCAGATAGGCGGCGACGGCGGAATCGACCCCGCCCGACATGCCGACAACGACTTTAGTCATATGCACTCCCTGTCATTGCGAGGAACGAAGAGACGAAGCAATCCAGACTGCGGTCGTTCGCTGCTGAATTGCTTCGGCTTCGCCTCGCAATGACGAAACGGGTTTTCATTGGTGCGCCACGAAATCGAGCGGAAAGCGCCGCCCGGCCAGGTAATCCTGCACGCAGCGCATCACCAGCGGGCTGCGGTGCGGGGTGGGATGGGCGGCGAGTTCCTCCGGCGTCAGCCATACGGCGCGCACGATGCCGGTGTCCAGCGCGCGTTTGGCGTCGAAGCCGGTGACGCTGCAGACGTAGGCAAAGCGCAGATAGGTGATGTCGCGCTGCGGATAGTGCGTGGTGTAGCAGCCCAGCAGCGCGAGCGGTTCGACGTGATGCGCGGTTTCCTCCAGCGTTTCGCGCCGCACCGCGTCGATCAGCGTCTCGCCGCGTTCCCAGTGGCCGGCGGGCTGGTTGAGGCGCAGGCCTTCGGCGGTGTGCTCTTCCACCAGCAGGAATTTGCCTTCATTTTCGGCAATCGCAGCAACGACCACGTGCGGGGTCCAGATGTCAGACATGCAGTTCTTTCCATTCTCCGGGCTGCAAGGCGCCTAGCGTCCATTCGCCGACGGCGGCGCGGATTAGCCGCAGCGTCGGAAAGCCGATCTTCGCTGTCATCCGCCGCACCTGACGGTTCTTCCCTTCGGCAATCGTGAGTTCGATCCACGCAGTAGGGAGGTTCGCGCGAAAACGGATCGGCGGGTTGCGCGGCCACAGCCCGGCGGGTTCGTCGATGAGTTTTACCTTGGCCGGGCGTGTGACGAAGTCGCCGAGATCGACGCCGCGGCGCAGCGGCTCGAGGTCGGCGTCGTTCGGTGCTCCCTCGACCTGCGCCCAGTAGGTTTTGGGCAGCTTGTGCCTGGGATCGGCGATGCGGCTCTGGAGCGTGCCGTCATCGGTTAAAATCAGCAGGCCTTCACTGTCAGCGTCCAGCCGCCCGGCCGCGTACACGCCGGGCACGCTGAGGTGGTCGCGCAGACCCTGCCAGCGCCCCTCGGGGGTGAACTGGCTCAGCACGCCGTAGGGTTTGTTGAACAGGATCAATCGCGCCACGCTAGAGACAAACTTCTGAAAAGACGCCCATTTTAACGTTAGCCGAGCACTCACCTTAATTTATCCAGCCATGACTTATCAGCACATCCAGATTCCCGCCGCGGGCCAGAAAATCACCGTCAACGCCGACAACTCGCTGAACGTGCCCGACACGCCCATCATTCCCTTCATCGAAGGCGACGGCACCGGTGTCGACATCACCCCGGCGATGCGCCGCGTGGTCGACGCCGCGGTGGCCAAGGCCTACGGCGGCAAGAGGCAGATCGCCTGGATGGAGGTGTTCGCCGGCGAGAAGGCGGTCAAGGTCTATGGCGGCGACCAGTGGCTGCCGGAAGAAACCGTGCAGGCGGTGAAGGACTACGTGATTTCGATCAAGGGCCCGCTCACCACGCCGACCTCGGGCGGCATGCGCTCGCTCAACGTGGCGCTGCGCCAGATGCTCGACCTCTACGTGTGCCTGCGCCCGGTGCGTTACTTCACCGGTGTGCCCAGCCCGGTGAAGGCACCAGAAAAAGTCGACATGGTGATCTTCCGCGAGAACACCGAGGACATCTACGCCGGCGTCGAGTGGGAAGCCAACTCCGACCAGGTGAAGAAAGTCATCGCCTTTCTTCAGCAGGAAATGGGCGTGACCAAGATCCGTTTCCCTGCGACCTCGGCGATCGGCATCAAGCCGGTGTCGGTCGAAGGCTCCGAGCGCCTGATCCGGAAAGCTATCCAGTACGCGATCGACAACAAGCGCCGTTCGGTGACCCTGGTTCACAAGGGCAACATCATGAAGTTCACCGAGGGCGGCTTCAAGAAATGGGGCTATGAACTCGCCGCGCGCGAGTTCGGCGCTACCCTAATTGATGAGGGCCCGTGGATGAAGCTGCCGAACGGCATCGTGATCAAGGACGTGATCGCCGATGCCTTCCTGCAGCAGATCCTGCTCCGTCCGGATGAGTATGACGTGATCGCCACGCTGAATCTGAATGGCGACTACATTTCCGACGCGCTGGCAGCGGAAGTCGGCGGCATCGGCATTGCGCCGGGCGCGAACCTCTCGGACACCGTCGCGATGTTCGAGGCCACCCACGGCACCGCGCCCAAGTATGCTGGCAAGGACTACGTCAACCCGGGTTCGCTGATCCTGTCGGCCGAGATGATGCTGCGCCATCTGGGGTGGACAGAGGCCGCCGACCTGATCGTGGCCAGCATGGAAAAAGCCATTGCCGCGAAGAACGTGACCTACGACTTTGCACGCCTGATGGACCGCGCCACCGAGGTGAAGTGCTCGGCGTTCGCCGAGGCGATGGTCGCGAAGATGTAAGGTTCACGTAGCCAACAAAAAACCCCGCCTAGGCGGGGTTTTTTGCGTCAACTCAACAACTCAAGCTTGCGGCTGGATGTTGGAAGCCTGCTTGCCCTTGGGGCCCTGGCTGACTTCGAACGTGACTTTTTGACCTTCTTTCAGGGTCTTGAAGCCGTTGGACTGGATGGCGGAGAAATGCGCGAACACATCCTCGCCGCCGTCATCGGGGGTGATGAAGCCGAAACCCTTGGCGTCGCTGAACCACTTGACAGTACCTGTTGCCATTAAAACTCCCTCCTTGGCGTGACACTAAACATAACCGCGGTAAGCATGACTGCGTTGGCGGATGACAGGACGGCGTGATTTTTTTGGCCGTCGGTCTGAATTCAAGCGCGCTACCCGGTGATGCCCTGCGGTAATGCCAAACCTGCACGGTTCTTGAAACCAAACTGATTGCTTTTTACTACCGCGCATGAGTTTTTACAAGAGTAAAGCGTGAAAAAACAAAGGCCTCGGCCGGACTGTGGTTTCCTTTCAACCACAGTCGCAGAGGTTGATGAAACAGTCACTAGCCGACGGTGTTGCGCCATCCACATGGCTGCCTTGCAGGACCTTGCCTTCCGGCCGATGCGGTAGGATGCGCGGCATGCGCACCACCTGGGACATCTTCTGCAAGGTCGTCGACAACTACGGCGACATCGGCATCGCCTGGCGGCTGGCGCGGGGGCTGGTCCGCGAGCATGGTTTGGCAGTGCGGTTGTGGGTGGACGACCTGCACGCGTTTCATCGCATCTGGCCGCCGATCGATCCCGATGCGGAAGAACAGACTTGCGAAGGGGTGAAGGTCTGCGCCTGGCGCGCGCCATTTGCAGCAGCGGAGCCGGCGCAGGTGGTGATCGATGCCTTCGGATGCACCCTGCCTGACGCCTATCTGGCAGCGATGAGCGTACAGTCGCCGCCGCCGGTGTGGATGAATCTCGAATACCTCTCCGCCGAGCCCTGGGTAGCCGAACACCACGGCCTGCCATCGCCGCATCCGCGGTTGCCGCTGGTCCGGCATTTTTTCTTTCCTGGTTACACGCCGGATACCGGCGGCCTCTTGGCCGAGGCGGGTCTGGCCGAGCGGCGCGACGCTTTTCTCCATTCCGGGATAACCGCGTTCTGGCGCCACCTTGGGCTGGAAGCGCCGCAGGCGGGTGAATTGCGGGTGTCGCTGTTCGCCTACGAAAATCCGGCGCTGCCCGACCTGCTCGATGCCTGGGCGGCTGACACACGCCCCATCACCTGCCTCGTCCCCGAAGGTCGGGTCATTCCGCAGCTGGCCGCATGGCTGTCTGTTTCCGGCTTACGGGCGGGCGAGCTGCACCGCCGCGGATCCTTGCGGCTGCATATCCTGCCGTTCATGGATCAGGATACGTATGACCATCTGTTGTGGGCGTGCGGGCTCAACTTCGTGCGTGGCGAGGATTCCTGCGTGCGTGCACAGTGGGCGGCGCGTCCGCTCGTGTGGCAGGCCTACCCGCAGGCCGACGAGGCGCACTGGGACAAAACGAACGCGCTGTTGCAGCACTACACGGAAGGGCTGGAGCGCGAAGCCGCGCGCGCGGTGAGCGGAATGTGGCGGCACTGGAACGGCATGCCGGAAGTGGACGACATGTCCGTCTGCTGGAAGGCATGGCGGGCGCAATTGATGGCCATAAAAAGGCATGCGGTGGCCTGGTGCGAGCGCCTCGAGCGCGCCGGCCGACTCACCGACAAGCTGGTTGATTTCGTTGAAAATAAGTTAAAATAGCGGGTTTTCTCAATTCCTTATTTAGCTCTCGCAGCAGGACACACCCATGAAAATCGCACAGGAACTCCGCGCCGGCAACGTCGTGATGATAGGCAAAGACCCGATGGTGGTGCAGAAAGCCGAATTTTCGAAATCCGGCCGCAACTCCTCCGTCGTCAAGATGAAACTGAAGAACCTGCTCAATGGTTCCGCCACCGAGAGCGTCTACCGCGCCGACGACAAGTTTGAAACCGTCAACCTCGACCGCAAGGAATGCACCTATTCCTACTTTGCCGATCCGCTGTACGTATTCATGGATAGCGATTACAACCAGTATGAAATCGAGGCCGATAACCTCGGCGATGCGTTGAACTACCTCGACGACGGCATGCCGCTCGAAGTGGTGTTTTACGAAGGCAAGGCGATCTCGGTCGAAATGCCGACCACGGTCATCCGCGAAGTCGAATATACCGAGCCCGCCGTGCGCGGCGACACCTCGGGCAAGGTCATGAAGCCCGCGCGCATCAAGCCCACCGGGTTCGAATTGCCGGTCGCGGCCTTCGTCGATATCGGCGACATGATCGAGATCGACACCCGCACCAACGAATTCAAGCGGCGCGCCAACTAAATCCGGTGCTTGCTCGAACAAAAGGCAGCTTCGGCTGCCTTTTGTTTTTGGGCTCACCCATCCGCAGCGGTAAAATGACGGTCTGCTTTATTTGTTCCGCCGCCATGACCGATCCGCGTTTCATCCATCTCCGCCTGCACACCGAGTATTCCATCGCCGATGGCCTGGTGCGGGTGGACGATGCAATCAAGCGCGCGAAGGGCGTCGCGATGCCGGCACTCGGGCTCTCCGATCTGTCGAACACCTTCGGCTGGGTGAAGTTCTACCGGGCGGCGCGCGGCGCCGGCATCAAGCCGATATTCGGCTGCGACGTGTGGGTGACCAACGCCACCGACAGGAATCGACCCTCGCGCCTGCTGCTGCTGGTGCAGCACCGTGAGGGCTATCGCCGCCTGTGCGAACTGCTCACCCGCGCTTATCAGGAGAATCTTTATCGCGGCCGCGCCGAGATTGATCCCGCCTGGCTGCGGGACGGCACCGACGGCCTGCTGGCGCTGTCGGGTGGCGACGCCGGCAACGTCGCGCAGGCGATCCTCGACGACAAGCCCGACGCCGCGCGCGCGGCCGCCGAAGGTTGGGCCGCGTTGTTTCCCGGACGCTATTACCTGGAGTTGCAGCGCTTCGGCCAGCCGCACACCGAGCGCCTGATCGACGGCCTGCTCGACGTCGGCGCGGCGCTGAACCTGCCGGCAGTCGCCACCCATCCGATCCAGTTCATCGCGCCGGACGACTTCAAGGCGCATGAGGCACGCGTGTGTATCGCCGAGGGCATGATGCTGGGCGACCCGCGCCGTCCGCGGCCGTTCACCGCCGAGCAGTATTTCAAGACGGCGGACGAGATGGCGGAATTGTTCGCCGACCTGCCGGAGGCTCTGCAGAACAGCGTGGAAATCGCCAAGCGCTGCAATCTCACACTGGAACTCGGCAAGAGCAAGCTGCCCGATTTTCCGACGCCCGACGGCATGAGCCTCGACGACTATATGCGGCAGCGGTCCTTCGAAGGGCTGCATGAACGCATGGCTCATCTCTATCCCGATGAAGCCGAGCGCACCGCCAAACTGCCGGAATACACCAAGCGGCTGGAGTTCGAGCTGGGGACCATCATCCAGATGGGCTTCCCCGGCTACTTCCTCATCGTGTCCGACTTCATCAACTGGGCCAAGAACAACAATGTGCCGGTGGGGCCGGGGCGCGGCTCCGGCGCGGGCTCGCTGGTCGCATACTGCCTCAGCATCACCGATCTCGATCCACTGCGTTACGACCTGCTGTTCGAGCGCTTCCTCAACCCCGAGCGGGTGTCGATGCCCGACTTCGACGTCGACTTCTGCCAGGACGGGCGCGACCGCGTGATCCAGTACGTCAAGGACAAGTACGGCCATGCCGCGGTGTCGCAGATCGCAACCTTCGGCACCATGGCGGCCAAGGCGGTGCTGCGCGACGTCGGCCGTGTGCTCGATCTGCCGTATCTGTTCGTCGACAAGTTCGTCAAGCTGGTGCCCAACGAACTCGGCATTTCTCTGGCCGAGGCGCGCGAGAAGGAACCGCAGATCGACGAGCGCGCGCGGAATGAGGAGGAACTTGCCGAGCTTCTGCCGCTGGCGGAAAAGCTCGAAGGCATCACCCGCAACGTCGGCATGCACGCGGGCGGGGTGCTGATCGCGCCGGGCAAGCTCACCGATTTCTGCCCGCTGTACCAGGCCGAGGGCTCGGACGCGGCGGTGTCGCAGTTCGACAAGGACGACGTCGAGGCGATCGGCCTGGTCAAGTTCGACTTCCTCGGGCTGCGCACGCTGACCATTCTGGCGGAGGCGGTTCGCTTCGTGCAGCGCCATGCTGATCGCACCAATTTCCGGCTGGAAGATCTGCCGCTCGACGATCCGGCGGTGTACAAGCTGTTCGCCGCGGGCAATACCACAGCGGTGTTCCAGTCCGAATCGCGTTCGGCCAAGGATCTGGAAAAGAAGCTCAAGGGTGACTGCTTCGAAGACATCATTGCCTTGATGGCGCTGAACCGGCCGGGCCCGCTCGGTTCGGGCATGGTGGACGACTTCATCGCGCGCAAGCAGGGCAAGCAGAAGCCGGAGTATTTTCACCCCGACCTCGAGCCGGTGCTGAAATCAACCTACGGCATCATCGTCTACCAGGAACAGGTGATGCTGGTGGCGCAGATTCTGGCGGGCTACAGCCTGGGTAGTGCCGACATGCTGCGGCGCGCCATGGGCAAGAAAAAGCCCGAGGAAATGGCCGTGCAGCGCACGATTTTCCTCGAGGGCGCGGCCAAGCGCGGGGTCGATACCAAGATTGCCGAGCGCCTGTTCGACCTGATGGAGAAATTCGCCGAATATGGCTTCAACAAGTCGCACTCGGCGGCCTACGCGCTGGTGGCGTATCACACCGCCTGGCTCAAGGCCTACTATCCCGCCGAATTCATGGCGGCGACGATGTCGTCGGAAATGTCCGACACCGACAAGGTGCGCGTGTTCTACGAGGACTGCCGCGCCAATGGACTGACGATGCTGCCGCCCGACATCAATCTGTCGGGCTACCGCTTCGAGCCGGTCAGCAAGACCGAAATCCGCTACGGGCTGGGCGCGATCAAGGGCAGCGGCGAGGCGGCGATCGGTGCGATTGTCGCCGAACGTGAGGCTAACGGACCGTATAAAGGCCTGTTTGATTTAACCCGGCGGGTCGACAAGCGCTACCTGAACCGCCGTGTGCTGGAAGCACTGGTGAAGGCGGGCGCGTTCGACCGCATCAACGAGCATCGCGCCAGCCTGATGGCGTCGGTCGGCGCGGCGCTGGAAACGGCCGACCGTGCAGCCCGCAGCGGCGGCCAGGTGGGGCTGTTTGGCGAAGTACTCGACGGCGGCGGCGAAGACCTGATCGACGTGCCGGTGTGGCCCGAGCAGGAAAAACTGCTGCAGGAGAAATCCGCGCTCGGCTATTTCTTCAGCGGCCATCCTTTCACTTCGTATCTGGCCGAGGTGTCCAGCTTCTCCAAGAAACAGCTCGACAGCCTGGAGCCTTCACGCGACCCGGTGATGCTGGCTGGCATCGCCGTCTCGCTACGCACCCAGATGACAAGGCGAGGCAAGATGCTGATCCTGCTGCTGGACGACGCGACAGCGCAGGTCGAGGTGGTGATCTTCAACGAACTGTACGAGCAGAATCGCCATCTGCTGAAGGACGACGCGCTGCTGATCATCGAGGGCAAGGTCAACCGCGACGATTATTCGGGCGGCGTGCGGGTGACCGCTGAGCGGATATATGACCTGGCGGGAGCGCGCACCCGCTTTGCCCAGGGCCTGCGACTCGCGTGCAACGGCCAGTCCAGCGGCCGCAAACTGGCTGAACTGCTCGCGCCCTACAAGGTGCAGGAAGGGGGCTGCCCGGTCTGGGTGGAGTACCGCAACCCCGATGCCCGCTGCCGGGTGCGGCTGGGTGAGGACTGGCGGGTGCGGCTGGATGACCGGCTGATCGAATCCCTGGGCGGCTGGCTCAAGCCCGAGGCGGTGAACGTCATTTACTGATCCGGCGCGCTTGATATAAAACTACCAATTCATGTCTTTTGTGTAACAAAGTGTTGACATGCAATCCATTATATTAGATTATTCTAATAACACAGAGGTCGCCGCAATGGCACTCGGTGTTGTCTCCTCCAATCCTCCTCCTTTGGTGGATACTCTGCCCGGCTCTTGACTGAGCTGGGCATTTTTTTGTCCGCTGTTCTGAATGCACCCGGGCAACGACCCGTGCCGTCCCTAATCCCTAATCGTTCCGTTTCTCGAATCCGATCAACGGGCCCTGTGATTCGCTGTGCTCGATCTCGATGCGGTCCACCCGCGCCTGCGGCGGGCCCCGGCGCGCCCATTCGATGAGCGCATCGACGGCATCGGCCTGTCCCTGGATCAGGGCCTCCACCGATCCATCGGGCGTGTTGCGCACCCAGCCAGTTACGTTCAGCCGCTCGGCCTCGCGCCGCATGGACTCGCGATACCACACGCCCTGCACGCGGCCATGAATGCGCAACTGCTGAGTCTTCATGCCGCCGGTCTCACTTCACCTTCATGCCCGGCTGCGCGCCGCTGTCGGGCGACAGGATGAAGAGGCCGGGCGCGTCGCCCGAGGCGGCCAGCACCATGCCTTCGCTCATGCCGAACTTCATCTTGCGCGGCGCGAGGTTGGCGACCATCACGGTCAGCCGCCCCACCAGCGCTTCCGGTGCATAGGCCGACTTGATGCCGGCGAACACCTGACGGGTGCCGAGCTCGCCGAGGTCGAGCGTCAGCCGCAAGAGCTTGTCGGCGCCTTCGACGTGCTCCGCATTGGCGATGCGCGCGATGCGCAGGTCGATCTTCGCGAAGTCGTCGATGCTGATCGTGTTGAGGTCCGGCGTTTCAGACACTGGCGTGGCGGCCGCCGGCTGTGCGGCGTGCACCTGCGCTTCGGCATGGCGCACCGGCGCGGGGGCGGGCGTGGGTTCGAGGTTCTGCTTGTTGGCGTCTACCATGGCTTCAATGGATTTGGGGTCGATACGGGTCATCAGGTGGCTGTACTCGTTGATGCGGTGGCGGATGAACAGGCTTTGCGCGTCTACCCAGGCCAACGGCGGAATGTTGAGGAAGGCTTCGACCTGCTCGGCCAGTTTCGGCAGCACCGGCTTCAGGTACAGGGTCAGCAGGCGGAAGCAGTTCAGCGCAACCGTGCACACTTCATGCAGTCGATAGACGGCTTCGGGCTTCTTGGCCAGTTCCCAGGGCTTTTCGTCGGCTACGTACTGGTTCGCGCGGTCGGCCAGCGCCATGATCTCGCGCAAGGCCTTGGCGTAGTCGCGCGCCTCGTAGTGCGCGGCGATGGTGCCGGCGGCGGCCTGGAAATCGCCGATCAGCTCGATATTCGCCACGCCGTCGGCAAGCAGGCCCTCGAAGTTCTTGTGGATGAAACCGGCGGTGCGGCTGGCGATGTTGATGAACTTGCCGACCAGGTCCGAGTTCACCCGCGCGACGAAGTCGTCGAGGTTCAGATCGATGTCCTCCATCGAGCCGTTGAGCTTGGCGGCGTAGTAGTAGCGCAGCCACTCCGGATTGAGCTTCTGCGCGAGGTAGCTTTCGGCGGTGATGAAGGTGCCGCGCGACTTCGACATTTTCTGACCGTTCACCGTCAGGAAGCCGTGCGCGTACACCGCGGTCGGCAGGCGGTGGCCGGAAAACTTCAGCATCGCCGGCCAGAACAGCGCGTGAAAATACAGGATGTCCTTGCCGATGAAGTGCACCAGCTCGGCTTTGGAATCCGCGCCCCACCAGGCATCGAAGTCGAGGCCGTTGTCCTTGGCATATTTGGCGAAGCTCGCCATGTAGCCCACCGGCGCGTCCAGCCATACGTAGAAATACTTGCCCGGCGCGCCGGGAATCTCGAAGCCGAAATAGGGCGCGTCGCGGCTGATGTCCCAGTTGTTCAGCCCCGAGGCGAACCATTCCTGCATTTTGTTGGCGGCTTCGCTTTGCAGCGCGCCCGAGTTCGTCCACTCGCGCAGGAAGGCCTCGCACGCGCCCAGCTTGAAGAAGTAATGCTCGGAATCCTTGTGCACAGGCGTTGCGCCCGACACCGCCGACACCGGGTTCTTCAGCTCGGTCGGGCTGTAGGTGGCGCCGCACACTTCGCAGTTGTCGCCGTACTGATCCAGTGCGCCGCACTTCGGACATTCGCCCTTGATGAAGCGGTCCGGCAGGAACAGGTTCTTCACCGGGTCGTACAGCTGGGCAATCGTTTTGCTTTCGATCAGCCCGGCTTCCTTCAGGCGCAGATAGATGGTCGACGCCAGTTCGCGGTTCTCGTCCGAATGCGTCGAGTAGTAGTGATCGAAGCCGATGTGGAAGCCCGCGAAATCGCGCGTGTGCTCGTCCCACACCCGGCCGATCAGCGTCTCCGGGGTGATGCCTTCCTTTTCCGCGCGCAGCATGATCGCGGTGCCGTGGGTGTCGTCGGCGCACATGTAGCGGCAGTCGTGGCCGCGCATTTTCTGGAAGCGCACCCAGATGTCGGTCTGGATGTATTCGACCAGATGGCCGAGGTGGATACTGCCGTTGGCGTAGGGCAGGGCGGAGGTGACGAGGATCTGGCGGGACATGAGCAGGCCGGAAGGCACAAAAGCCGCCATTTTACCGGCTAGAAGCGCGAGCCGGGCTGTTTCAGAAACTCAAGTTCGTCAGGTGTGGAGGGTCGCCCCAGAATGGCATTGCGATGCGGAAAGCGCCCGAAGCGCGCCACCACATCGCGATGCTGGCGCGCGTAATCGAGGAAGTTGTCGAACAGCGCGCGTTCGTCGGCGGCCGCTTCGTGCGCAAGCTGTTCATACAGCGACACTGACCGTTCCTGCATGCCGAGCGACTCGGCATGCTCCAGCGGCAGGTAGAGAAACACCCGCTCGATCGGCGCCAGTTTTCCATCCTCGCCGGATTCCAGCGCGGCGAGGCTCAGCGCTAGCGACTGCGGGTCGGTGGCGAAGGCCTGTGGCTGGTCACGATGGATGTGGTGGGGAAACTGGTCGAGCACGATCACCAGCGCGAGCCGGCCGCGCGGCGTGTCAGCCCAGTGATCGAGCCGGCCTGCGGTTGCGGCCGTCAGGGTAGCGGTGAAGCGTTCGCTGACCGCCAGGTCGTTTGCGGGCGACTTGCCGAACCACAGCTTGCTTTGCCGCCCACTGACCTCGGCCGCGCTGCCCGGGGCACCGAACCAGAAGGCAAGCACGCTTTCGGGTGGCTCGGTCATGGCGGGATTGACCGAATCAGAAAATGTCATCGGGCAGGTCGTTGTGCGAACCGTCGCAGAACGGCTTGTCCTGGGTGTGCTTGCAGTTGCACAGCCACACCGTGGTCTTTTCCTTAATGACGAACGACATCGGTTCCAGTCCGGTGCCTTCGTGCGAACCATCGCAAAACGGCTGCGTCATCGAGCGACCGCATGAACACCACCAGTATTCACCGGCTTCGAGTTCGAGCTCGGCGGGGTTACGGTCAAACACAACGGCATCGGACATGGGGGCTCCAGCGCAAAAGGGGCCATTCTAGCCTCATCGAGCGGTTTGAAATCCTTACGGTTTTTGTGTCAATTCAGACGGGGTCCACGCTATGAGCGCAGAGGCGCGAACGCGTTGTTGAAGGCGTGATTGAATCGCCCTGAATCGTGGCGGTGTGAAAATCAATTCCGAGGAAGCGGCCTGGTCGTCGGCTGAAAAATTCGAGGCCGGCAACATCGGCCACCGTCCCGGCGTCAAGGGCGGTTACTTTCCGGTGCCGCCGGTCGACAG
>JAIBFA010000001.1 GCA_019459325.1 Thiobacillus sp. | reverse complement strand
CTGATCCGCAAGTAATCAAGAGAGGTAAACGAAATGGCTGGAGAATTTGGTAATCCCGAAGTTATCCAGGAGGAAGTCGACATCCTCCTGATCGGCGGTGGCATGGCTTGCTGCGGCGCCGCTTACGAAGTCATGCGCTGGGCAGACGCCGCCAAGGCCGAGCTGGGCATGGATCTGAAAATCAAGCTGGTCGACAAGGCCGCGATGGACCGTTCCGGCGCCGTGGCGCAGGGCCTGTCCGCGATCAACACCTACATCGGCACCGAGCAGGATCCCGCCGACTACGCCCGCATGGTCTCCAACGACCTGATGGGCATCACCCGCGACGACCTGGCCTATGACCTCGGCCGCCACGTGGATGATTCCGTGCACCTGTTCGAGGAGTGGGGCCTGCCGATCTGGAAAACCGACGAAAACGGCGAACGCCACGACGGTTCGCAAGGCCTGCCCTCCCTGAAGGACGGCGGCAAGCCCGTGCGTTCCGGCAAATGGCAGATCATGATCAACGGCGAATCCTACAAGTGGATCGTGGCCGAAGCCACCAAGAAGGCGCTGGGCATGGATCGCATCCAGGAACGCATCTTCATCGTCAAGCTGGTCAACGACAAGAACGACCCGCAGCGCATCGCCGGTGCAGTCGGTTTCTCGACCCGCGACCACAAGGTCTATGTGTACAAGGCCAAGGCCATCCTGCTGGCCGCTGGTGGCTGCGTGAACATCTTCCGTCCGCGCTCCGTCGGTGAAGGTACCGGCCGTGCCTGGTACCCGGTGTGGAACGCCGGTTCGACCTACGCGATGGCTGCCGAAGCCGGCGCCGAGCTGACCATGATGGAAAACCGTTTCGTGCCCGCCCGCTTCAAGGACGGCTACGGCCCGGTCGGCGCCTGGTTCCTGCTGTTCAAGGCCCAGGCCGTCAACGCCTACGGCGAAGTCTACATGGTGAAGAACAAGGAACTGCTGAACGACTACCCCCCCTACGGGCAGGCTGCCGTTCCCGCATCGTGTCTGCGTAACCACCTGATGCTGAAGGAAATGAAGGAAGGCCGCGGCCCCATCTACATGGACACCGTGACCGCGCTCGCAAAACTGCGCGAGACCCTGACCCCGCGCGAAGTGAAGCACCTCGAAGCCGAAGCCTGGGAAGACTTCCTCGACATGTGCGTCGGCCAGTGCGGCATCTGGGTGGGCGAGAACATCGAGCCGGAGAAGAAGAACTCCGAACTCATGCCGACCGAGCCCTACCTGCTCGGCTCGCACTCCGGCTGCTGCGGCATCTGGGTGTCGGGTCCCGAGGATCTGGGCGCACCGAACGACGAGCTGCACGCCGACAAGGACAAGATCCCGGCCCATCTGCCCAAGGGCTGGAACTGGGGCTACCGCTCGATGACCACGATCAAGGGTCTGTTCACCGCCGGCGACGGCGTGGGCGCATCCGGCCACAAGTTCTCCTCCGGCTCCCATGCCGAAGGCCGCATGTGCGCCAAGTCCATGGTCAAGTACTGCATCGACAACAAGGACCTGAAGCCCGAACTCGACACCCCTGTCGAGCAGCTGGTGGAAGAGATCTACAAGCCGGTGCGTACCTACCTCGAGCACAAGGACTACACCACGGCGATCGACGTCAACCCCAACTACATCACGCCCAAGATGCTGCAGTTCCGTCTGCAGAAGATCATGGACGAGTATGTTGCCGGCGTCGCGACCTACTACACCACCAATGCCAACATGCTGGGCGTGGCCGAAGAAAAGCTGGAAATGCTGAAGGAAGACGCCGAGAAGATGCGTGCGAAAGACCTGCACGAGCTGCTGCGCGCGTGGGAAAACTATCACCGCATCCTGACGGCCGAAGCCCACATGAAGCACATCCAGTTCCGTCAGGAAAGCCGTTACCCCGGCTTCTACTACCGCATGGACAAGAACTTTGTCGATGAGGAAAACTGGCACTGCTTCGTGAACTCGGTGTACGACAAGAACTCCAAACAGTGGAACTGCTTCAAGCGCGCCCACGTGGATCTGGTCGACAAGTCCAAGTTGTTCAAGCCCGCTGCCCACTAATTCGTTAGCCAGGCAGTAAACTCCGGGCGCCGCTGTGTGAATACGGCGCCCTTTAAACCCGGGCGCCATCAGGCGCCCGGGCTTTTTCCGGATTCAATAACTGCAAGACAAGCAAGGTTGTTCAGCAAGCAGCCGAAAGCGCGTACCCTACGCACTCCCGACTGCGGGTTGATGGTTTTTTGAAGTAAGGGGCAGCGCCCCAGAGGTAGCAAAATGAATGAAGCTGAATTTAAAGACATGATTGAAGACTCCCCCTTTGCGGGAAGTCCGGTCAAACCCATCATGCTGACAGAAGATGCGACGCTGCAGTTCCGTTGCCATCGCAACGTCAAGTGCTGGAACGCGTGCTGCAGCAACATCGACATTCCGCTGACCCCCTACGACATCCTGCGCCTGAAAAAACGGCTGGACATGTCGTCCGGCGAGTTTCTCAACCAGTATTCGGTGCCGTTCGAGATGGACAAGGACGGCATGCCCGGCGTCAAGCTGAAGCCGGTCGAGGGCGGCACCGCCTGCCAGTTCATGACCCCCGAAGGCTGCGGCGTCTACGAAGACCGCCCCACCGCCTGCCGTTACTATCCGGTCGCCTTGCTGACGATGCGCCGCTCGGATGAATACGTCGACCGCAGTGCCTATGCCATGGTGAAAGAGCCGCATTGCCTCGGTCATTTCGAGGACAAGACGCAGACCATCGAGCAATACCGCACCGAACAGGGCGTCGCCGAATACGACCAGAAAGCCCATGCCTGGCGGCAATTGGTGGTCAAGCGGAAATCGGCCGGCCCTGCCATCGGCAAACCCACTCCCATTTCCAACCAGCTGTTTTTCATGGCAAGTTACGACGTCGACCGCTTCCGCGCGTTTGTGATGAGCCCGAGCTTCAACGACACCTACGATATCCCGGTCGAGATCATGGCGACGCTGATCGCAGACGACGAAGCCCTGCTCGACTTCGGCCTGAATTTCCTGCGTCATACCCTGTTCGGCGAAAAGTTCGTCGACGAGCGGCCCGACGCGTATGAAAAACGTCTGGCGCGTCGCCGTGCCCTGGCCGAGCAGAACAAGGAAACCGAATTCCAGAAAAAAATGGAACTGGAAGACGACAAGTATTCAGGCGAGCACTGAAGTTCCATGCGTCCGCTTGCACTGTTCCTGCTTGCGTTGCCGGCCCTGCTCTCCGCCGGCGCATCGGCCCAGACGACGCTCAACAAGTGCATCGATGCGGAGGGGGGGGTCACCTATTCCAACCTGCCCTGCCGCAATGCCCGGGAAACCCGCGCGGTGAAAATCGATCCCGCACCGCTTCCTGATCCGGTACGCGCACAGCCCGTGCGGGCACAGCCTGCCGCACTCAAACCGGAAGACAGTGCCCCTGAGCCCGCCCCTCTTCGACTCGAAACCCAGCGCAGCGCCGGCAAACCTGCCTCGCGGGCCTCGGCGCGCCAGTGTGACGCGCTGACCGACAAGCTGGGCCGCGTGTTCGACAAGATGGACCAGGCGCGCCGCAAAGGCTATACGCAGAAACAGATGGACGAGTGGAGCCAGGAAGTCAAAGATCTCGAACGCAAGAAACAGCAGTCCGGCTGCTTCTGAGAAACCATCCCGATCATGAACGCACGCACCCTCGACCCCGCCCATCACCTGATCGAAAAGGAACCGTACTACGAGGCGGTCGACGACGAAATCCAGCTGTTCGAAGCCGCCTACCGGCAGCAGATCCCGGTGCTGCTGAAGGGGCCAACCGGCTGCGGCAAGACCCGCTTCATGGAGCACATGGCGTGGCGGCTCAAGCGGCCACTCATCACCGTCTCGTGCCACGACGACCTCACCGCTTCCGACCTGGTGGGGCGCTATCTGGTGAAGGGTGGCGAGACCGTCTGGGTCGACGGCCCGCTCACCCGCGCCGTACGTTGCGGCGGCATCTGCTACCTGGACGAAATCGTCGAGGCGCGCAAGGACACCATGGTGGTCATTCACCCGCTGGCCGACGACCGACGCGCCCTGCCGATGGAAAAGCTCGGCCAGATGGTCGAAGCACCCCCCGAATTCTGCCTCGCCATTTCCTACAACCCCGGCTACCAGAGCGTGTTGAAGGATCTGAAGCAGTCGACCCGGCAACGCTTCGTCGCGCTGGAATTCGACTACCCGTCCGCTGCGCTTGAACGCCGCATCGTCGCCACCGAGTCGGGCGTGTCCGACGCCGTCGCCGACAATCTGGTGCGTTTTGCCCAGATGACGCGCAACCTCAAGGGCAGCGGGCTGGAGGAAGGCGCCTCCACACGGCTGCTGGTGCATGCCGGCAAACTGATCGCCGACGGCGTCAGCCCGGTCACCGCCTGCAAATCCGCCGTCGCGCAGGCGGTCACCGACGACGCCGACATGCTGAAGGCGATCCAGGAGCTGTCCTCCTCCATTTTCTGATGGCGCAGCTGCCGCTTACCGCCACCGAAATGGAGGCCAGCCTTCACGTCTGGCTGGAAACCGAATTTACCTATTTCAAGGTCGAGCAGCTCGCCGCCGAGCTTGAGCCGCTGACGCGCGACGAGCAGGACTTCATCCTCGGCTGGATCCGCCGCATCGCCTCCACCCACATCACGCTCGCATGGCAGTTCGGCCGCCGCGCGCCGGCACTGCTGCCGCGCATGGAGCGCCGCCTGCTAGAAGCGTGGGCGGTGCACACCTGTGACGTGTTCGACCGTACCGGCCTGCAGACGGCGCTCAGGGTGATGGAAGAGGTCGACAGCTTCGACGATGCGCAACACAAGAACGACGCGGCCGGCGCGCTGTTCGAGGACATCGCCCCGGTGCTGGGCAATTTCGTCTGCGGCCTTTCGGGACGGCGGCTGCGCATCGAGGAAGGCGACGCCGCCTGGACCGACGGCGAACGCATCGTGTTGCCGCCGCTGATCGCCGCGCTGCCCAACGTGGACGACAACTTCCAGCTCGCCAAGATCACCGTCGCGCTGTTGTGGGCGCAAACGCGTTTCGGCACCTTGCGCATCGACCATGCCGGCATCGCCGCCGGCTATGCCGATCCCGAACGCGCGCTGGCCTGCCTGCATGCACTGGAAACGCTGCGGCTCTCCGCGCGTATCGCACGCGAGCTGCCTGGCCTGCACCGCCAGATGCTGCGTCTGCGCGCCCAGCTCGACCCCGCGCTGCCGCCCGGCTGGCAGCGCTTCGAAGCAGCGCTTGCCGCCGACCAGGCCACCCCCGAGGACAGCCTGGCCCTGCTCGGCGCGGCCTACGACGAAGCCGACTGCCCACAGTGGAGCGACCAAGGCTGCCTGCGCCCGGATGCGATTGCCGCCGCCCGCGGCGCCCGGCTGGACAAGGAAAAGGCGCGGCTGCGCATCAAGCTGGCCGAACTGCTGGGGGAACATCAGGCCGCGCAGCCCGATCCGCAGGCCGCACCTGAAACCCCGCCCGAGCTGGACGTGACGCCACGCGACGAAAATGGCCTGCTCGACTTCGACATCACGCTCGACGATGCCCCGATCGCGCCGCCCGAGGGTGTCAAGCAACTGCTGACTTCGGTCTATCTCGATTTCGGCGAAATTCCTCCCGACTACCTCATCCCTGCGGGT
Organism: Thiobacillus sp.; assembly: GCA_019459325.1. Classification (GTDB taxonomy): domain Bacteria; phylum Pseudomonadota; class Gammaproteobacteria; order Burkholderiales; family Thiobacillaceae; genus Thiobacillus. Next base: position 5,908 of record JAIBFA010000001.1, on the reverse strand, counting down.
GACGGCGAATACGATGCGAACCGCGTGTTCGACCAGCCCGAGGACCCCGACGCCGTGTGGCACGGCACCTATCACGAGAAAGGCGCGGAGCTCTATCCCGAGTGGGACCACGGCCGCCAGCATTACCGCAAGAACTGGTGCGTGATGCGGGAGAAAACGATCGCCCCGGTTCACGACAGCTTCTATCGCGACACGCTCGACAAATACGCCGGCGTGGTCAAGCAGTTGCGCAGGAAGTTCGAGGCCTTGCGCGACGAGAACCGCCTCGACAAGCGCCAGACCCAAGGTGACGAAATCGATCTCGACGCGTTGATCGAGGCGCTCGCCGATGCCAAGGACGGCAGCGAGATGAGCGACCGCCTGTTCGTGCGCCTGCACCGCGCAGAGCGCAACATCGCCGTCGCCTTTCTGGTCGACATGAGCGGATCGACCAAGGGCTGGATCAACGAGGCCGAACGCGAGGCGCTGATCCTCCTGTGCGAGGCGCTGGAACTGCTGGGCGACCGCTACGCGATTTACGGATTTTCCGGGACCACCCGGAAAAGGTGCGAGTTGTTCCGCATCAAGACCTTCGACGAAGGCTACGGCGAAGAGGTGAAGGCGCGCATCTCCGGTATCCGTCCGCAGGAATACACCCGCATGGGCTTTGCACTGCGCCACATGACCAAGCTCCTGAACCAGGTCGAAGCCAAAACCCGCGTGCTGGTGACGCTGTCGGACGGCCGCCCGGATGATTACTTCGACGTCTATCGCGGCCAGTATGGCATCGAAGACACGCGCATGGCGCTGCTGGAAGCGGTACGCACCGGCATTCACCCCTTCTGCGTCACGCTCGACCGCGACGCGCGCGACTACCTGCCGCACATGTACGGCACGGCGCGTTACATCATCCTGGATGACGTGCGACAATTGCCGGTGAAAGTCACCGACATCTACCGACGCATCACGACATGAGCCTCGACGAACTGAAAGTAGGGTATTTCTACAGCAATGGCGCCTATGGCCGCACCTGGGGGGTGCGCCAGCTGGCCGAAATCGCCGCCGACACCGAAACTGGCGAGACGGTGGTTCATTTCAAGGGCATTGCCGGAACCTGCCGTCGCAAAAGGGGGCATTGCAGCCCTGCTGAATTCGCCCGCTGGGCCAAGTACCAGGTGGCGCTGCAGGAAAACGACTGGAAGCGGGTCGGCGGCGACGCACCTCCGGCTGAGTCGCAGGCAGCTTAATCGGTGGCGTGCGGTTCAGTGGAAGGCACCTCCCCCGCTGGCTTATCCTCCTCGAGGATCACAGCAGACTGCGTACCCAGATAATCCATGACCGCATAGGTCAGCGCAACGCAGCCGCTGCCGTCAAGCGCTGAGATCGCGAACACCGGCCCCGTCCATTCGTAGTCCGCCACGAACTTCGCCACCACCGCTTCGCGTTCGGTCTCGTCCACCATGTCGATCTTGTTAAGCACCAGCCAGCGCGGCTTATCGTAGAGCTGCTGGTCGTACTTGCGCAGTTCCTCAACGATGGCGCGCGCCTCGTGCACCGGGTCGCCCGCCTCCCAGCGCGGCGAAATATCGACCAGATGCAGCAGCAGCCGCGTGCGCTGCAGATGCCGCAGAAACTGGTGTCCCAAGCCGGCGCCTTCCGCCGCGCCCTCGATCAGGCCTGGAATATCGGCGATGACGAAACTGCGTTCGCTGTCCACCCGCACCACGCCGAGATTGGGCGCCAGCGTGGTGAACGGATAATCGGCCACCTTGGGGCGCGCCGCGGACACTGCGCGGATGAAGGTCGACTTGCCCGCGTTGGGCATGCCCAGCAGACCGACGTCAGCCAGCACCTTCAGCTCCAGCGCCAGTTCCCATTCCTCGCCCGGCTCGCCCAGCGTGTGCTGCCGTGGCGCGCGGTTGGTGCTCGACTTGAAGTGCAGGTTGCCCAGGCCGCCCCGGCCGCCCTTGGCCAGGCACACCGTCTGCCCATCCGCGGCCAGATCGGCTACCACCTCGCCGCTGTTCATGTCGGTGAACACGGTGCCCACCGGGACGCGGACAATGAGGTCTTCGCCGCCCTTGCCGTAGCACTGTGCGCCGCGCCCGTTTTCGCCTTTTTGCGCCTTGAAGACGCGGGCGAAACGAAACTCGACCAGGGTATTGATGTTGCGGTCAGCCACCGCGATCACGCTGCCGCCACGACCGCCGTCGCCGCCATCGGGGCCGCCATGGGGAATGTTCTTCTCGCGGCGGAACGAAGCGCTGCCGTCCCCGCCCTTGCCGGCGATGACCTCGATTTTGGCTTCGTCAATGAATTTCATATTGAATGTCCTGAAAACAAAAAAGCCCCATCCGGCGGACAGGGCTTCTTGGCGTACGTGGCGGATTCAGCTCAGGCTGCAACCGGCTCGATACGAACCATGCGACGGCGGGCAGCGCCCTTGATCTCGAACTTGACCGTGCCGTCCGCCTTGGCGAATAGGGTGTGGTCCTTGCCGATGCCGACGTTGTCGCCAGGGTGGAACTGGGTGCCGCGCTGACGCACGATGATGTTGCCTGCCAGAACCAGCTCGCCGCCGTAGCGCTTCACGCCCAGACGTTTCGACTCCGAATCGCGACCGTTACGCGAACTGCCGCCTGCTTTCTTGTGTGCCATGTTATGTGCTCCTTATGCGGTGATGCCGCCGATTTGCACTTCGGTGAAGTACTGGCGATGCCCTTGGCTCTTGCGATAGTGCTTGCGGCGGCGCATCTTGAAAATCTTGATCTTGTCGCCGCGTGCCTGGTTCAGCACCGTGGCTGTAACCGTGGCGCCGCGCAGCATGGGCGCGCCCATCTTGATGTCGGCGCCATCGCCCACCATCAGCACCTGATCAAAGGTGATCTCGCTGCCGATCTCGGCTTCGAGTTTTTCAATTTTAAGTTTGTCACCGGCGCACACGCGATATTGCTTGCCGCCGGTTTTGATGACTGCGTACATGGGGGGTCTCCAACCAATACGAACCCAGGAAAGCGCGAGATTCTATCGGTCTTGCCCAAACAAGTCAAACCATTCGACAGACTATTTGAAGGCACACATGGCGGTGAAAAAGCCCGGCGGGGCTGCTACCATTGCGGGCTTATCCAATAACCAGCCCGAATCGTGTCCCTGGAGAGCCTGCAATCCTACCTGGCCGACGACATGCGCGCCGTCGATCATGTCATCCGCCAAAGCCTGTATTCCGACGTGGTACTGATCCGCCAGGTCTCCGAATACATCATCAACAGCGGCGGCAAGCGGCTGCGCCCCGCCCTGGTGCTGTTGTCGGCCGGCTGCTTCAATTATCAGGGGGGCGCGCACCACGAACTCGCCGCGGTGGTCGAATTCATCCACACCGCCACCCTCTTGCACGACGACGTGGTCGACGAATCGGAACTGCGGCGCGGCCGCAAAACCGCCAACGCCCTGTTCGGCAATGCCGCCAGCGTGCTGGTCGGCGACTTCCTCTACTCGCGCGCCTTCCAGATGATGGTGACGGTCGACAACATGGAAGTCATGCGCATCCTGTCCGACGCCACCAATACCATCGCCGAAGGCGAGGTGCTGCAGTTGCTCAACTGCCACGACCCCGACATCGACGAAGAGAACTACCTGCGCGTCATCCGCTACAAGACCGCCAAGCTGTTCGAAGCCGCGGGCCGGCTGGGCGCCGTCATCGGCGGCGGCACCGAGGAAGAAAAAGACGCGCTGGCACGCTACGGCATGCACCTCGGCACCGCGTTCCAGCTGATCGACGACGTGCTCGACTACTCCGGCGACTTCCTCAAGACCGGCAAGAACATCGGCGACGACCTCGCCGAAGGCAAGCCCACCCTGCCCCTGCTGTACGCGATGAAGCACGGCACCGCCGAGCAGGCCGCCAGCATCCGCCAGGCCATCGAACACGGCGGGCTCACCGAATTCCAGAGTGTGCTCGCCGCGATCAAGGATACGCGCGCCCTGCACTACACCCGCGAAGTCGCGCAGCGCGAAGTTCAGACCGCCAATGCAGCAATTTCTTGCTTACCTGATTCAAATTCCAAATCAGCTTTGCTACAATTAGCGGCTTTCGCGGTTGACCGAAGTTTTTGACCGCGCTGTTTCAGAAGTTTCCCGGTAGTTCTTCAAATGGGGTTCATCACTGAACCCGTCATCTGCCTCGGGGCGTAGCTCAGCCTGGTAGAGTACTGCGTTCGGGACGCAGGAGTCGGAGGTTCGAATCCTCTCGCCCCGACCATCATTACGTCTGTCCAAGACCATCCTCGTCACTTCACTGCCTCACGCGTCATTGCCTGCGCGGCAGCCGTCATTCAGCTTTCTGCTGCAGATTTGCTGCACCAATCTAAGAAAAACAGGTGCCCAATTGATCTGGGCGCCTATGTATTTTCCGCCGCACAGCGAAGCTCGGAGCCTTTGCTCACGCCCAGTACTTCGCCTTGTCCGGCAGCACCCACCGTACTCCGCCGCGCGGGTCTTCCTTATCGCCCCGGTAACGCGGGATCAGATGAATATGCAGATGCGGCACGCTCTGCCCGCCGGCCTGGCCGTGGTTGATGCCGATGTTGTAACCATCCGGCTGGTGGTACTTGTCGAGGATCTCCTTGGCGTGCGCCAGTCCTTTGAACAGCGCGGCCTGCTCGGCTTCGGTGGCCTCGAACAGGGTGGCGAAATGGCGACGCGGGATAATGACGCTGTGGCCCAGTGAGACAGGGAAACCATCGCGGTAGACGACGGTGAGTTCGTCCTCGGCCATGATGCGGTTGGGGTCGAGGTGGCAGAAGGGACAGAGTTTTTCGATGGATGCGGTCATGCCTGGGCTGTGCTCGTGTGGTTCTCAGAAAATCGGTGGCGGTCCTGTAATCCTGGCGTGCAAGCCGCCTTGAAGAGGAAGCGGTTGGCCGGAGCAAGACCCGGCAGCCAAGGTGTTCCGGGACAGGATGCGCGGATCCAGCCGCTGGCAGTGTGTAGCTGCTGCGTGTCCTGGCGATCAGACGTCATGTTTCCCCCTCATTTTTGAACCGAGTTTACCGCATGCACCACGCAAGTCGCCGTCATCGGGCAGGCTCGCACACGCGCCGTTCAACGCACATTCCCGGCGTCCACGCAGACAGCACAGGTTTCTGCCGGGGCGGGATTTCGGATTGCGGGCACATGTCTATGCCCATTACGCCAGCGGCTAAGGACGCATCTCACGAAGGGCATCAAGTCCGCAAACCCGCGGCATGCAATGCCGCACCTCCTTCAGCCCACACTACAGCGGCGTTTTGAAGGCAACACATAAGCCTTTGATTCCACGCGGATTCCGGATTGCTTCGCTTTTCCCGCCATGACCGGAAAGGGATTGTCGACCATTCGCCTGGACAGGATTCGGGTAAGGTATCGATACCCGGCATCGACAAATTTCGGGTACTGCCCTGAAGGCACGGAAATTGGGGCATTGCCAGCAGGTGGTTTCTTCAACAATAATCCGATCCGGGCTTTCCCACATTCACCAACGGAGCTTTAAAACATGAACAGAAAAGAACTTGTCGACGCACTGGCTGCCCAGACCGAATCCACCAAGGCGGATGCCGAACGCGCAGTCGGCGCACTGATCGACATCATCTCGGGCACCCTGAAAAAGGGCGACTCCCTGACACTGGTCGGCTTTGGCACCTTCGAAGTGCGCAAGCGTGCCGCGCGCACCGGCCGTAACCCCAAGACTGGCGAAGAGCTGAAGATCAAGGCCGCCAAGGTTCCCGCTTTCAAGGCCGGCGCAACGCTGAAGGCCCTGGTGAACGGCGCCAAGAAGTAAGCCTGTATCAAGTTTCCCGGCATCACGGGAAACCTCGCTGGGCACTGCTTGCACACGGCAGTGCCCCCGGGGGGGGGGGGGGGGGGGGGCGCGGGGGCGCGGGGGGGGGGGGGG